>JAISCD010000069.1 GCA_031265825.1 Treponema sp.
GAACGCGCGTTGTCCTAAACTGAACGCGCGTTGTCCTAAACTGAACGCGCGTTGTCCTAAACTGAACGCGCGTTGTCCTAAACGAGCGGCGCGTTGTCCTAAACTGAACGCGCGTTGTCTTAAACTGGCGGCGCGTTGTCCTAAACGAGCGGCGCGGAGTATACTCTGTAAGGCTCATTGTCCTAAACCGGCGGCGCGTTGTCCTAAATCCAAGTCTCACTGATTGCTATCATAGCGTAGTAGATTCGGAATTATGAAATATTTTCAGGTATTCGTACTTATTCATGTCCTCGTTGCGCTGACTTCCACCATGCTGCCGTCAAATCCAAGGCATCCACCGACTATATTGGTTGGATACAAAAAAAATATACCGTATTTTCGCATGATTTTCAACCGTCTGATTGTCTGATTGGTGGAAAGCATATTTGAAAAAAAATTAAGACCACTTGACACATACGAGAAAATATGATAGTCTACATCCACTTTTTTCGTAAAGGGATCACTTTTACGCTTAAAACGAAAAGTTAAAGTAGGAGAGGGAAAGCGACTATGAAAGAATTCGATATACAAAAAGAGCGACCGCCTAAAATATCAATTATAATCCCTGTCTATAATGTTGAAAAATATCTGAGACAGTGTCTTGACAGCGTGGTAAGTCAGACGCTACGGGAGCTTGAAATCATTATTGTGAACGATGGGTCCACAGATGGTTGTATGGATATTATCACAGAATATGCGGCAAAAGACGAGCGCATAAGAGTCATTGACAAGCCCAATGGGGGCTATGGACAGACCATGAATGTTGGTATGGCGACCGCCCATGGTGAGTATATTGGCATTGTGGAAGCTGATGATTTCGTAGAGGCGGAGATGTTTGAGACCCTGTATAATGCAGCGGAGGAAAACAACGCCGATGTTGCTAAGTCAAACTTCTGGTTCTATTGGAACGACCCGGAGCGGAACAAGTTACACAAGTATTTCAGTCAGGAAGAGGACGGAAAAGTCATAACACCGCGGATATATGAAGGCGACTCGTTCTTTCACCGGAAGCCGTCGATTTGGTCGGCGATCTATAAACGTGAGTTTTTGACTAACAACAAGATAACATTCCTAGAGACGCCGGGCGCGTCATTTCAAGATACATCCTTCACATTCAAAGTTTATACGATGGCTGATCGCGTGGTTTGCCTATACGAAGCCTTCCTCCATTACCGGCAGGATAACGAAGCTTCCTCCGTCAATAACCTCGACAAGAAAATATATTGCGTTCTTGACGAGTATGACGAGATAGAACACTTTCTACGGACAGACAGACGAAAATGGAAACTTGCGGCGCTTGAAAGCGCGGCGTTTTATGACACGTGTATATGGAATTATGAACATCTCGGAATCAAGAACCGATACCCATTTTTGAAACGAATTTCGCCGCGTTTTGAGCAGATTATAGATAGAGTTGGGATAGAAAATCTGCCTTTTGCGGAAGAATGGTGGAAACATCGGGATATTAAACGCATAGCGGACGATCCGCTTGAATATCACACATGGCGTTTCGTCGAGCGTTATGAACAAGAAAGCGCGACATTTAAATATGCGCCGCCGAAGACTCCGCGGGGCAATCTAAGCCTTATTGTGAGCGAACGAGCGCAGGACGAATCCCCGCGTCCATTTTTTTCTGTTATTATACCGGTTTATAACGTGGAGAAATATCTGCGTTCTTGTCTTGAGAGCGTCATGTTTCAGACATTTGAAGATATTGAGATCATCTGCGTGAACGATGGTTCGACAGACCATTCTCTGTCGATTCTGGAAGAATACGCGGCAGTTGACCCACGCTTTGTTATTGTCAATCAAGATAACGGGGGCCTGGCCGCCGCCCGCAATGCGGGGGCGGCCGCCGCCCGCGGCCAATATATTATATATGTCGACTCTGATGATTGGATAGACGAGCCCACAGCGGAAGTCTTGAATAAAACGATAGTAGAACGCGAGAACCCGGATATTGTCGTGTTCGGGACAACGCCGTTTCCTGACGAGCCACGGGCAAGTGATTGGCATTACCGCGTCTTAACCACACCAGACGAATATTTACCCTCGATTGATGCTGAAACATTGTTTGCGAAGCCATATCTCAAGGTTTATATATGGCGATGTTGTTTCAAGCGGGAGTTTTTGACAAAAAACAAACTCTGTTTTGACGAGAAATGTAAGTACGGCGAAGACGCTCTGTTCACGTTTGAGGCGATGCCTAAGGCGCAGGGCGTAGCGGTCATTTCCGACAAGCTGTATCGTTACCGCCACTTCCGTCCAGACTCGCTCATGTATTCTATTGCACGCGATCCTACTTCCCGATGCGCCGAACAAATACATATTCTCACCGAACTTTTGCATATCAGCCAGCGTATGTCTATTCCCGCATCAAAAGAATTCGCGGCTTACTGCCTTGATTTTATATTCACTTGCATAGATGAATGTCCGGAACCTGAAAAGACCGAATACGCCGTAAAACTGTATGAGTTATTTAAGAAATTCAAGTTGTGTGTTTACATCGAAGAGATGGAAACGCAATACAGAGGTTTCTGGGGGAAATGTATTGAAAAGGCGCGTAAGGAAGAGAAGCGTCATCATTTCCCATTCGTGGTGATAGCATCATTGTCGCGGCATACGTTCTTAAGCTCGGTGGACGCTCTGAACCAACGGCTTGATACGCTGGAAGGGCGTATAAACGAGTTGAAGAAGTGGTATGCGGATGACAATGTAGGCAGAGTGAAAGCGTCTCTGGATGAGCTGAAGAAGTGGTATACGGACGACAGCGTAGGCAAAATCTACAAACAGCTTGAACACGAGCAGATAGAAGAGACGGATCAAGCGCAGACGAGCAAGAGGAAGTATCGGTGAGCAAGACTATACAGATAGTCGCCCCCGACGTATGCACAGGGTGCGGGGCGTGTTTTAACCAATGCGCCGTAGACGCTATAACGATGTGTGAGGACTCCGAAGGCTTCCTAGGTCCGGTTATAGACGACACGAAGTGTATACAATGCGGAAAGTGCGAGCGGGTATGTCCTGTATTACATCCACCGACGTTTGGGGCTGAGACACCCGATTGTTACGCAGTCATGGCAAAAGACGAGGTGCGGTGGGTAACGAGTAGCGGCGGTATGTTTGTGCTAGCCGCTGACTGGATACTGGAACATAACGGCTTTGTGTGCGGCGCTGAATATACCGAGGATTTCCGAGGAGTACGCCATGCGGTAATAGATCACTGGACAAAGCTACCGCGGCTTATGCGCTCCAAGTATGTGCAGAGCGATACAAACATAATCTACCATCAAATTAAGACTATATTAGACACGACGGATAAGCCCGTATTGTTCTGCGGATGCCCGTGTCAAGTTGCGGCATTGCGTAACTGCATTGGGGAACACGACAGGTTATATTTGCTTGACTTAGTGTGTCACGGTGTACCAAGCCCAAAGGCGTGGCAGTCGTATATTGGCGACATTTGGGGTGTGAAAATGGAGGAAGGAGTTGTACGTAACGTCAATTTCCGACCAAAAGATAAAGGTTGGGGCCACAGTATCAGTATCAGTATCAGTAAGCCGGACGATTCTGAGGATGTTTTTACAGAAGACCGTTCAGGCGCGTGGTATACGGCTTTTTTGAAAGCATTTTCGACCCGCGTATGTTGCTCAAGTTGTACATACGCAAAGATTCCGCGCGTCGGTGATATAACAATCGGCGACTTTTGGGGTATAGAAAAACACAAAAAAGAGTTAGACGATGGTAAAGGTACGTCATGCGTGTTGATAAATTCGGAGAAAGGCCGGCATCTCTTTAAGAATGTTCGTCCGAGAATGACGCTTTGTGAGCAACAGAAATTAAGTATTGCGGTCAGCGGTAACGGACAGTTGAGCGTTCCGACGTGGAAAAATACAAATCATAAATGTTTTTTCATGCATCTTGACAAGTATGGATTCAACAACGCCCTTAGATACGCAAAGAAAGAAATAATGGATATCGGGCTTGTTTCGTGGTGGTATGTCGTGAATTACGGTTCTATGATTACAAGCTATGCTTTGTACAAATACCTGTCCGATCAAGGATTTTCAGTCGGGATGTTGCGTTCTCCTGACCGCGAGAAATACTATGCTGACGAAGAAACCAATGCTTTGCCATTTGCAAGAAAGCATTACAGAATTACAAACTTTCGGAGACAAGAGAGTCTTTATGAGTTAAATCATTATTTTGACACGTTCATATTAGGCTCGGATCAACTCTGGAATCATTTTTGTGAATATTCGCATTATTATATGCTTTCTTTTGCGGAAAGAACAAAAAAGAAGATAGCGTACTCAACATCTTTCGGACACTCGCATACGTTTTTTGCTAAAGAGGTCAAAGAAGAAGCGACTATTTATATGCGAGAATTGGATTATGTATCGGTACGCGAAGCCGACGGCATCGCGCTTGCCCGAGAGTTCGGTGTGAACGCCGTTGTGACTTGCGATCCTGTGTTTTTGCTTAACCGTGCGGACTATCTTAAACTTGCGGAAGACGCGGAGCGTAAAACAAAAGGCGATTTTATTCTCGCATATATTATGGAACCGACAAATGAGAAAAAGGCGGCGCTCACACATCTATCCGAAAAGTTAAAATTGAGAATTGTAACTATAGTAGACCGTCAGATGGATTATTATGGAAAAATCGAGCAAATGAAAGATTTCGGTATACTTGCGGATGCTAAAATTGAGGAGTGGTTGTGGCATTTCTCAAACGCGAAATTTGTACTGACCGATAGTTTTCACGGTACTTGTTTTGCGATAATCAATGAAAAGCCTTTTGTTTCTGTCGGTAATATAAAGAGAGGAAATGCGCGATTTGAGAGTTTATTAGAAAATTTGGGGTTGATTGATCGGTTTGTCTATGACGCGGCGAAGATTATAGAGCGAGCGGATTTAATCAGTGGCATTGACTATGATAGTGTTAATAAGATTTTAAATTCAGAACGAAAACGAGGGCAAAGTTGGTTGATGAATGCGCTGAATACGCCGAAAGAAGCGGTATTGTCAACATCGGATATTATACGAAGAGAAAATGTTAAATTGCGAAAGCGCGTCTACGAACTTGAAGCAAAGTTTGATAAATTGGCCGCGCGGTTTAACGAGATACAGGTGAAAGTATGAATTGGAGATCAGATAACGATAATGCTTGGGAAATAATCATAAGGAGCGACGGCGCATATTTGCAAAAGAAAGGAACGGCGAAGTATGTGTGGGCCCGCTATGATTTGGAAACCACTTATGAAGTAGGTACAAGAATTAAGTTTTCCGCGGTATTGAAAAGCAGGTCAACCACGCCTATTAGGTTTCTTGTAGGCAACAAAGCAGGGCAGTTTCAGCAAATCCACGTTGAGACAGTTCCTGACGGTGATTGGCATGAAATAAACGTCATTTTTGACACGATACGTAAAATAAACCAGTTTTTTGTTACCACCACTGACTTTAACGGCGATGAAAGCTTTATCGCTTTTCAGTCGCTTTCGGTTGAGCCAGCTGAGCCAGCTTATTCGGTTAGCCCAGAGAAACGCCATAATTGGGTGGTTATGTGCGGAGCGTTACGGGCGCGCTTTGAATTTTACATTATATTGTCTAAATTGGTGGAACTTCGCACGAAAGGCGTGTTTGAAGGCATTGTTTTGTCTACTTGGATCGGAGAAATCGAAGAATGTGATGATGGACTGCGGGAAAAACTCAACCAATTGAATATTGTTCTCGTAGAGCAAAAGTGCCCCGATGAATATGATATTATCAATCCAAACTTTATGCGTCAAGCGACTCAGTTTTCCGCCGCGCTTGACGTATTGCCGCCTGATATATTTGTGCTAAGAGCGCGGACCGATATGGCGCTTCCGGCGTTAAACAAGTTCGCGCCACTCATTGATAACAATATTGACCTTTCCGTAAAGAGATTTGGAAATTTCCCGGTGATTTTCAAGTACAGGGTGCTGATTGAGTTTTCTTCGCTTTATTGCCCGCTGACCGGAATAGACTTGATGTTTTATGGACATAAAGACGACTTACGAAGAATGACCGTATTTGAAGCCACCTCGTTTACTTGCAAGACGCTTGGCGCCCCGGATTTTCTGTGGTTTCTTCAAGCCTTTTGGAACGCGTTTCCAATATTAAGGGAGTACACCAGATGTATAAACATTTGGTTTGGATGGAGAGATGTGGGTCCGTATGCGTACTTTCCAAGCTTTTTAAACAAGGTATACGCCACCGAGTTGCTCGTCATGTATTCGCATTTTCTTATGGCGCCAAACGACGTAACAGAAAGGTTGCCTTTAGAGTTTCACAATCTTTTCAACGGCTCTAAAGACAAGAGAATTATAAAGAGTTGGCTCCTTGCAATTAGGTGTAGTTCCGCGGTAGAGGATATTGTACACGGCAATGTCGTGTGGGGACAGGGGTTTTCTCTTCTGCACAAAGAAATTTGCAGACTTGCCGAGAACGGCGGAGTCGCTAGTTTTACGCAAGCCGATTACGACGACCTGATAAAATTTGAAGATAAGTACAAAATTAGAATAACGCTTAGACATAATATAAGGTTTGCGAAGACGGAAATAACAAACTTCTTTTCATTCAATGAAACCGCAAAGCTATTGTTTTCAAACCTTGTTACAAAAGACGGTGATTCATTTTACGCCTTGCTTGAACGAGCTGCCGCTTACGGTGATATAAATCAGTGGATTAATGCGAATAAAGAATATCTAAAAGAGAATAACAGCGATGTTTATTTTGACGCGCTTGTAACGCAATTAATTTATAAAAATAACAGTGCAATTGCTCAACTGTATAAAAGTTTTTTCTCAGGCGAAATCAAAACATTGCCGAAGGCTTTTTTAATATCAATACACATCTATAAATGCTTGCAACGCAGTATGACTGCGCCAACTCCCGACGTTTTGTTGTCGGTGTATTATGCCATGAAATGGTTTCAAGAATATGGAACAGCCAGTTTTGACTGCGCTGAACAGGCAAAGTTGACATATAAGGCTTTTTCCAAGAGCATAGCTGGGCATGAAGAAAATGAGTTACCAGAAAATTGGGCAATGGCTATAGTAGATTTTATGGACGAGCGTGTCTCTCGTGATTATACGAAGTTCAATACAGACGCGGCGGTGAAAAACGCGATTCTCGCTTTGAGCGAAATAGGCGAATACAAAGGGTTTTCACATGATGTAATAGCGTATTTGGAAACCGCAGACAAGTCCTTGCACAGGATTGCGCTAACCAAAGGTGAAAGACCGAATAAAAGAGAGTGTGAAAATGGGTGAAATAGTTATTACCGAACAAATAGTGGAGCTTTTCCGTAAAAACAATATATTTTTTGGAACTGGTAACTCAATCAAGATTGGAAACAAGCTAAATATTTTACCTCATGGCGGGGGGGGGGGGACCAAAATTGAGCCGTATACCGGGATTTTTAGCGGTAGTTCGTTGTTTACCATGGGGAGTTTTTCGTATTCCTGGGTTGGTTTCCCTGCGACAATGGTAATCGGCAGATATTGTAGTATTGCTGGAGGTGTAGGCATTATGTCTGTACAACATCCGCTTGAGAGATTTACAACATCAAGCATAACTTATGACAGGCATCTGCCTCCATTTAAGCAAGCGCTTTCAGACAGGAGCAATACAACATATACTACTGTTCCCGCGTCTCCTGCTGGGCGTATTGTTATTGAAAACGATGTTTGGATTGGCGCGGACGCCCTTATTAAGCAAGGCGTAACTATTCATTCAGGATCGGTTGTTGCGGCTAGAGCTGTCGTCACCAAGGACGTACCGCCGTATGCTGTTGTGGGCGGCGTTCCCGCGCGAATTCTAAAGTATCGTTTTCTACCAAAAGTGATTGAGCGATTGCTTGAGCTAAAATGGTGGGAATACAATTTCGCGGATTTAAGAAATTGGAGCGCGGATATGAACATATTGGATTTCATTGAGAGATTTAGTTACGAGGTTCAATCAGAAAATCTTGTTAAATGGGCGCCAAAACCTATAACTTATGACGATATAATGGCAGTTATAAAATGACTGTAGAGGAGATATGAATGACCATTCTTGCCCATCGTGGACTCTGGCGCGTGGAGTCCGAAAAGAATATGCTTTTTGCTATCGAACGCGCTTTTATGTCTGGTTATGGTGTCGAGACAGACATACGCGACTATCGCGGCGAGCTTGTAATCTCACACAATCCGGCTGATGAATCCGCGCCGAAATTTGACGATTTATTACACATACACTCGCAATACGGCGGTACCCGCGTTCTCGCTCTGAACATCAAGGCGGACGGGTTGTACTTGCTACTGCCGGGACTTCCACAAACCGCATTTTTGTTTGACGCGTCCGTACCGGAGCAATATGTCTATATTAAGCGGGGCTATAACATCTTCACCCGCGCCAGCGAGTTTGAACCCAATCCCGCGTTTTGGGAGCAGAGCAAGGGCGTGTGGCTCGATCGGTTCACAGATTGTGACTACATTGATAAATCAATTGAGAAATTGCTCGACAGCGGAAAGATTGTGTCGGTCGTATCGCCAGAATTGCACAAGTTGGAATATTCGGCGTTGTGGGAGCGTCTTTTGCGATATAAAAACCGCGATAATCTGTATCTTTGTACAGATAAACCGAACGAAGCGGAGGTTTTTTTCAAATGAAGATCAAAGGCATAATATTCGATATGGACGGCGTTCTGATCGAAGCCAAAGAATGGCATTATGAAGCGCTCAACAAAGTATTGGCGTTGTTCGGCTATGAAATCAGTCGCTATGATCATCTTGTGACATACGACGGGCTTCCGACTTCAGATAAGCTGAAAATGATTTCGCGCGAACGCGGTTTACCGCAAGGACTTCACCCGTATATCAATATGTTGAAACAGGAGTACACGGCAGAAAAGATATACCGGTATTGCCATCCGTTATTTGTACATGAATTTGCATTGTCACGGCTCAACGCCGAGGGTTATAAATTGGCGGTAGCTTCAAATTCAATTCGCGATACGGTTGATATTATGATGAAGAAAGCCAATCTTACCCCGTATTTGCAGTTTTCGTTGTCTAATCAGGATGTGAAAAAAGCGAAGCCTGACCCTGAAATTTATAACACGGCTATCGCAAAATTAGGCTTTCCACCTCGCGCATGCCTTGTTGTCGAGGACAACAAAAACGGTATACAGGCCGCCGAAAGCGCCGGCGCAAACGTCATGAAAGTCGATACCGTTTATGATGTGACATACGAGAACATCGTTGAAAGCATAAAGCATGCTGAAAGTGGGGGGGGGGGTTAATATGAAAATACTGATACCTATTTTGGAGAATAAAATCCAGGACGTAGACACGCCATATGGTCGTAGTTTGTATGAAATTGAGCGAAAAACAATACTGCAATATATTTGTGAAGCGCTGTCCGCCATAAAAGGCGCGGAAATGATATTTATCCTGCACAGAGTGGATGTGGCAAAATACAAGCTTAACAGCGTTGTAAAAATACTTGCGCCGTCTGCGGAAATTATTGTATCGCAGGGCGATACTGGCGGCGCTGCTTGCAGTTGCATGCTGGCGTTTGACAAATTCGTTATGGATGAGCCGCTTATAATATACAACAGCGGACATATTGTAACAGTTAATCTGCAAGATGTTACAACTTATTTTTTGCAGAAAAATTATGACGGTGGCATTATCACGTTTGACGGTGTCCATCCTCGATGGTCGTATGTCAAATGTGACGAGAACAATTTTGTCACGGAAGCGGCGGAAAAACGTCCTATCAGCCGCAATGCCACCAGCGGCTTCTATTACTACAAACGCACGGACGATTTTGTCAATGCCGTATTCTCGATGATAAAAAAAGAAGCAAGCGTTGACGGCAAGTATTATCTCTGCCCCGTCTATAATGAAATGGTTTTGCTGGGCAAGAAAATCGGTATATACCAAATTGATCAGAGCCAATATTTTAATCTGAACCACCGTAAAGGTGTTGAACTCTACGAAGAGTATTTGCGAAATAGGAGAATGTTTAATGAGATTGTATAAACTGAAAGATATGAAAGGCGGTTGGTTTGTCGGAGATTTTGAGCCGTCTTTGCTAAAGACCGAGTCTGTTGAAGTTGCTGTAAAAACTTACAAGTCAGGAGATTATGAATCCGTACACTATCATAAAATCGCCGTTGAACTGACAGTAATAATTTCAGGAAAGGTTGAAATGAATGGAGAAATATATAAAACAGGCGATATTATCGTAATAGAACCCGGAGAATCAACAGATTTTCGCGCGATAACCGACGCTGTAAACATTGTGGTCAAAATACCCGGTGCAAAAAACGACAAATATTTATTGGAGGGAAACTAAATGTTAAACATTGTGATACCTATGGCGGGGCGCGGTAGCAGATTCGCAAATGTCGGCTACACTTTGCCAAAGCCGTTGATTCCTGTACACGGCAAACCTATAATTGAGGTTGTTATTAACAACTTGCGTCCAAAACAAGAGCATAAATTCATTTTTATATGCCTTGCGGAACACATTGAAAAATATTCGCTCCGTGAAAAATTGAACGAAATTGCGCCGAATTGCGCTATCGTGCCTGTGTCACAGGTTACGGAAGGAGCGGCGTGTACTGTGTTGCTCGCTGATGATTACATCAACAATCAAGACACGTTGATGATAGCTAACTCTGACCAATATGTGGATATTGACATTAACGATTATCTTGAACGTCAGGGGAAAAATGACGGGCTTATTATGACAATGACGGCGGATGATAAGAAATGGTCTTTCATTCGGTATGACGCAAACGGTTTTGTTACCGAAGTCCGCGAGAAAGAGGTTATATCAAGAGAAGCTACTGTCGGTATATATAACTTTGCACGCGGTGCGGATTTCGTACACGGCGCAAGGGAAATGATTGCGAAAAATATACGCGTCAACGGCGAGTTTTACGTCGCTCCCGTGTACAATATCAATATTGAACAAGGCGCGAAAATAGCATATTCCAACGTCGGAACCATTGGAAACGGTATGTATGGATTAGGTACGCCGGAGGATTTGGAGTTGTTTTTGCAATATATAAGGAACAAAAATAATTGTTTATGAACTTTCAGTAGCTGAGAGTGGGGGCGCGGG
>JAISCD010000058.1 GCA_031265825.1 Treponema sp.
GAACGCCGGTTTAGCTAAACTGAACACGCGTTTAGCTAAACTAGCCGCTCGGTTAGCTAACTTGACGGCTCGGTTAGTTAACCTGACGGCTCGGTTAGCTAACTTGACGGCTCGGTTAGCTAACCTGACGGCTCGGTTAGTTAACCTGACGGCTCGGTTAGCTAACCTGACGGCTCGGTTAATTAACCTGACGGCTCGGTTAGTTAACCTGAACGCTCGGTTAGCTAACTTGAACGCTTGGTTAGCTAACTTGAACGCTCGGTTAGTTAACCTGAACGCTCGGTTAGCTAACTTAACGGCTCGGTTAGCTAACTTGACGGCTCGGTTAGCTAACCTGACGGCTCGGTTAGCTAACCTGACGGCTCGGTTAGCTAACTTAACGGCTCGGAACGTCTTCGGATACCTCGTAGTAAGCCTGCATCTGACACCTTGGTGTCGCCGCCATTGGTGTCTGACACCGAAATAACAAAGAGCAGTTAAGAGAGCAAAGAGCAGAAGACCCGCGCTTCGCCACCTCTTTCTGCCCTTAGCTCGCCCGTCTTCCTTTACTCTTTGCTAACTGCTCTTTGCTAACTACTACCTGCTACCTGCTACCTGCTACCTGCTTTGCTATTTTCGTGTATTTTGGGGAGGGTTTAGCGCGGAGCGGCGGAGCGTTAAAAACGGAATACCCGCCGCCGGCTGTTTAGATTAGCGTCTTTTTTATTTATACGTTACTATTTCGTTTATAGATTTTCTGCTTGACGCGGCGGTAACCGCATCCGTCTTCTCAACCAGCCCTATTCGTACCAGAGCGACAGCCGTATATCCCGCGGGGAGTTCGTTCTTGAATCTGCCGTTGATCGCGGCTATGGGACCCGTGTAGATACGAGAGCCAAGCCCTAGGGCTTGAGCCGCAAGGTACATACTTTGTACCGCGAGTCCGCAATCCAAGACCGCACGCGCTTCGTTGCTGGCTTTCGAGTCTGTAGACACGACGATAAGGATGTTGCCGTCTTTAGCGTCAGATATTATTTGCTTGACGAGTTTTATATCCTGCATTACCGTAAAGCGCCACGGCTGTCTGTTCATGGCGCTCGGCGCGTTGACGCCCGCCATAAGCACCGTATCGAGTCGGCTCTTATTGATGTTGCCCGCTATGAAATTCCGCGCCGCATAGTGATGTACGATGTTTCCAGCGCTTTCTTGCGCCATGAGCGGCGCGATAATGAGCGCCATCGCCAATATCATCAATTTTCTCATGTTTTTCTCCTTAAAATTAAACTGCGTTTATTAAAGCCTATTCTCCGATCCTTATAGAATTGAACCACACGTCGTTGTAGAATTCCAGAGCCTCGCCTAGGTCTTCTTTTAATTCGGTGTTTATCAAATCTTCGGTCGTGTAATAGGGCGTTTCCTGTTTTAACGCCCGCGCCGGGATGTTCGCGGTCGCTGGAAACCCAAAATAATCCGTGAATTCCGCATAGATTTCCGGTCGGTGGATGAAGTCGATGAACTTGTAGGCAAGGTCTATGTTTCTCGCTCCCTTGAGGATGCACATACTATCAATGTACGCGGGCCCTCCGTTTTGAGGAATGAAGAACACGGTATTCCTCCGCAGTTCCTCGTTGTCAACGAGCTCTGCGTAGACTACCTCGGCGTACCCTTGCACAACCCAGAAGTCTTCGTTGGCAAATCCTTTGCCGAAAGCTTCCGCGTCAAACTTGACGAGATTCGGCTTCCATTTGTCGCTGACAAGATTTTTAGCTTGCTCGATTTCAGATGGGTTCTTTGTGTTTACCGAAAATCCTAACTGGACGAGCGCATCTCCCATGACTTCCCGCATATCGTCAAGCATGGTCATGCGATCTTTTAGGTCTCCACGGCTGAAGATGTCCCAATTTTTCTCAAAATTCGGCACTCTTAATGTGTTTACCGCGACACCCGCCGCGCCCCAATAATAGGGGACGCTGTAATCCATGTTTGAATCATAGGTCGCCTTTTGCAGGACGAGAGGGTCGATGTTGCCCAAGTTGGCGAGCCTTGATTTGTCAATTTTCTCAAACATACCTTGCTTCGCCATGATTGACACGTAATCGCCTGACGGGAATACAATATCGTATCCGCTTCCACCCGCCTGAATCTTGGCGTACATATCTTCGTTTGCGGCAAATTCATCATAGATCACTGTTACGCCGTATTCAGACTCAAATTTCTCAATAATTGATGGGGGTGTGTAATATGTCCAGTTATAGATGAACAATCTACCACCGCCTTCAGCTATTTTTGACTCTCCGGTAGCTCCGTTTGCCTGCTTCTTCTGACAGCCCGCGCAGGCGAGTAGAGCCATCAATAAAAGAATTATTTTCAAAATATCCTCCTAAGATAATATAAAGACTGAAGGTATATTAAGAAATTTTTAATGATTTATGCAAGGGGATCAAGCCGATTTTTTAAATTATTAGGCGCTTGTGCAGATTATTCTTCTTTTTCCTGCTTCCAGAATCTTAATTTCGACGACGATAGCATCGGGAGGGATTGAATCCGGGATTCTTTCGCCCCATTCAATGACAGCGACTCCATCTCCATAGAAGAACTCCTCTCCACCTAAGGCGGCGAAATCATCGTCTCCTTGTAGGCGGTATGCGTCAATGTGATAAACAGGTTTTTCTCCCGCGTATTCGTGGATTATTGTGTAGGTGGGGCTGGTAACTTCGTCCTTTACACCGAGACCCGCGGCTATGCCTTTAGTAAAATAGGTTTTTCCCGCGCCTATTGGTCCGTGGAGAGATACCACATCTCCTTTTTCAAGGTGGGCGGCGAGTCTCTTTCCACATTCTATCGTTTCTTCTGTTGAAACAGTGATAAAATCAAAGGGCGGGAAGTTGTCCATTGGAGTCAATTTCATTAATGAATTTCTTTAGTTCTTTGAGAAGAGGTATAAGAGGGTAATCAACGGGTTCTAAAATAGTAATAAGTATATCTTTTTGCCCTGTGGGTTTTGTCTCTATGGAGAAATCTATTTTTTTTTCAATAGGTCTACCCATCATTTCTATAATTATAATGCTTGAATAAAGTCTACGATAGTATATGGGAAAGTCTTTCCTGACAATCTCTTTTATCTTAATAATCCGCATGAATATCCTCTTCTTGAAGTATTTAATCATTGCCAAAATCCAACAACTATCACGTTTACGGCATCGGCTGATTTTCAGGAACTTTGATAAATTGTATGTGTACGGTAAAAACTTTACCTTTCTTGTTTGGATAAAACACCCGCTCGGAATAGGCAGGCATTAGCCTCAGACATTATTTGTTTGTTTTATCAAGGCTGAAAAGAACGCCGATAGACGCGGCGCTATCTCGTATTCAGCTAAATCTCCGCACAGAACTGCGTCTCCGCTCTTGTAAGCATTAAGCGTTTCTTGCAAAACAGCGCTGAACTCGTTGATAAACCGTTCAATCGGTACTTCTCCGCCAAAATCAATAGTGCGAACAACGCTAATATTGTATTCTTTCTGACTCATTATGCTGAAAATACGGAATAGTTTCTCCGTCATAGTGGAAAAAAGCCGCACGGTTTCCATCGCTCGTATATCTTTGCCTGTCTGCATATCAAGGGGTAGGTTCTCCAATCGTGAAACGATTTCCGGTACGGCTTCCGTCTGAGCCTTTATTTCTTCTTGTGGGAAAGCAAATTCATGCGCCCTTTCCTTGAGAAGAGCAGATGTATCTTTTAAGGAAAGCCCTGTTCCATCAAGCGTATTACTTACCATTTCAGCAATATCGGGAATATTCTCTTTGAGAAACCGGTATGCGACATTCTCTTTAAAAGCCTTATACGCCAGAGATTGTTCACTGAAGGAAGCTTCTGCAACCGCTGTGATAACGGCGTCCGCATAGGAAATGGAATCTATCGCAAAATCCGCAAATGAATGTGCCTGAATACCGATACTCTCAACACCGGACAATTCTCGTGTACATACTTCCTCTATTTCGTCAAGGCGCACGGGAATCCCGTCTATCTGTAATCCACTTATATGGTTTCCTATACCGGTAAGCCATTCTTCAATGCCGCTAATCGCTTCTCCAACCGTTTTTTCGTTCTCAAGCTTAAAGTCAACTGCTTCGTCGTTTATCAATATAGTCATATTTTTTAATCCCGAGAATTTTGTCTACTAAAATTATCCAGAGAATTTGACATTTGCTCCATACGGTTATAAGCTCCTTCCATCTGGCTGTATTGGCTTTTCAAAGACGCCTCTTTATCCGCGAGCTGTTTATCCAAAGCAATAATACGGCGGTCGTCGTCTTTGATACGCGAGTCAAGAGTCGCTATCTTAATAGAGATAAGCCCTCCTGTTTCCACATAGGGTCTTGCGAGAGATTCGCAGGCGTAAGCCGCGCCTGTATCGACGAGTCTATCACCGTTTGAGTCAAACCCAAAGATTTGTTGAAGAGCAGTGATGTTGTTATCAACAGCGTCGTCGAGTTTTCTCTCGTCTATTTCAAGATAACCTCGAAATTTCGACGGATCATAACCGCCGCTTGAACTGGACACGCGCGCATCGGTACTTATACCAAATTTAGCAAGCGTAGTTGTACCGTCAGCTGTTGGATAGGAGGTTGTTACGGCGTTTTGTAACACGCTTCGGAACTGGGTAATAGTTGAATCACCGATGAAAGTACCGAGTTTTTTCTGCAATTCCGCCTGCTCTTCCGAGGAAAGGTAAGTCAATTCTTGAATGACCCGAATGTCGTTACGGGTAAGCACATTTATTTCCGACATGAGTCTATTGTAGTTACCTACAAAGGTGATAAGGGAATCTTTGACTGTTTTCCTATCTACTTCAACTGCGACACGTACTGGCTTTTCAGTAGCCTCTTTTGCCGTAACGGTAACGCCGGGTAAAAGATCATCTATGGTATTTCCGGGACGCATCGTGTCTATACCTTCAAGAGAAATAATAGCGTCCTGAGCCGTAGAAACAGGATTCTTTGGTACAAGAATTTCGTTGTTCGTTTCTACGACTTGTATATTACTGATAAAAACGTCTCGATGGGTGTTTTGATTCTTTATATCAAGAGAAGCGATGATCTTGTCTGTTTCTGCAATCGAATATTCAACTTTATGGAGATTGCCGTCTTCTATGGGATCAAGCTGGACACTGTCGCCGTCAGTGAATGTGATAAATAACACATTCATATCATCAACACGGATAGGTATAGGGGGAGGCGTCCATTCGGGAATAGGTACGGCAAGTGGGTCGTTTTCTACGGCAATATCTTTATAGGAGACTAAACCTGCGCCCGGTATTGTTGGACCTGGAGGCGGTTCTTGAGAAGGAGGCGGCTCGGTTGCTCTTACCTCTGTAGAGGTCTCAAACCGTAGAATAAGACCGTCAGACGCTAACTCCGGTAACTTCACATTCACCGTGCCATGAGCGCCAACTACGAGACTGTTCTTGTCTATATTTACCAGCTTATCCGTCACCAAATCACTAGTCAAGGTAATGTCATTGACACGCTCCGCCTTTTCCATCATACCGATATTAAGAACCAAATCTGTAGCTTTGTCTGTGAAATCAAGCTTGTTTTCAGCGCCTGTGGACTTTGCTTCAATGAGCAAGGATTTACTGCCTTGTTTGACGACCATAAGGCGAGCTTCAACTTTATCTTTACCACGTTTTGTAAGGTTTTCGGTAAAGTCCTGAATCGTTCCACCTTTGTAGTCAAAAGAAACTTTTTCCTTGCCTACTGTAAAGGTATATGTTCCTGCCTCAACTTTGAAAGAGTCATCTATAGGCGAAGAGAGGAAACGGTCAGACTGAGCTATTTGCTTGACAGTAAATTCACGCGCGCCGACTATGGCCTGCCGTATCGCAGTGCCAGTTATAATGGAATCGTCTGAAGATGTTACTATACGCTCACTGAAAGGGTTCTGAAAAGAATAAAGCTGTCGTGCGCTTTCACGGAACGAGACAATACGCCGGTTTAAATCTTGCCAATAAGTCTTCTGATTTTGAAAGTTTTCCTTTTCTTTTTCAGAGCGTTCACGTGGAATACGCTCTATCTTCATAAGATTTTCGATTATTTGATCGGTATTAAACCGGCTTGATATACCTGGTATATAGGCGTCCGACATTATATCAACTTATCAAAAATGATGCCTATGGCTTCTTTGATTTTATAGTGAAGCTTCCGAAGCTCTTCAGGCGGAAGAATCTTGACCACTTTATTAGTCTCCGGGTCAATAACCTTGATAAGGATCTCATGAGACTCACGATCAATAGAAAACCGGAGTTTCTTGTTCTGTGTGAAACCGATTCTATCAAGCTCTTCTGCTATAGCATCAATATTCATTTTATTATCCTTGGCTCCGGATAATGGAGACGTCCAATTTTTTTGGGTAGTGAATTTCTGTTCAGCTGTTCTTATTCGAATATGTTGAGCATTTTCGCTTCCCTGCGTCCAACTCGGATTACTTCCTGCAATCGCTATTTGCATACTCATAGAAATCTTTCCTTGTATTATAACTACCGATTATCTTTTGGGGAATATAATTAAAAAGGAATATAGAACAAGAAATAGAGAGCGGGGTTTATTAGAAAGCGAAGCTTACAGTAACAAAAATCCACTCTCAATTTCAATTTTCTCCAAAAAGGCGGCATCCAGGAGCCTTTTGAAGCTTTTTAGAATAAAACGTGCCCTTACTAGAAAAGCTGAAGCGCCGATTGAGTTTTGACGTTTGCTTGGGCGAGCATTGCGGTTCCGTATTGTGCAAGGATATTATTCTTGGTGTAAAGCACGGTTTCTGCCGCGATATTAACGTCTCGGATACGCGATTCAGCGGCTTGAAGGTTTTCTGCGCCGATTTGAACGCCGATTTGAGCATTTTCAAAGCGGTTCTGGAATGCACCTAAATCAGCACGCTGTTTTGAAACAGTCTTCAGCGCCTTGTCAAGTGTATCAATAGCCTGATTCGCTTCGTCTGCTGTTGTGAGTTTGAGATTTTGAACACCGAGCGCTTCACTACTCATGTTTTCAATGTACATTCTCTCGTTCTGGTCTTTATTCGCGCCGACTTGAATTTGCATAACAGTTTCCGACTCTCTCCCGAAAGCACCTGTTAAAAGTGTTATGCTGTTGAATTGGGCTTGAGAAGCGATACGGCCGACTTCGTCCACTAATTGGGAGACTTCAACCTGAATCTGCTCGCGATCTTCATCAGTATAGATGCCGTTTGCCGATTGAACGGAAAGGTCTCTTAGTCGGTGTAGAATATCTTGGGTCTCCTGCAAGTAACCTTCAGCTGTTTGGATGAAGGATACGCCATTTTGTAAGTTCTTGTCAGCTTGGTTTAAGCCGCGAATCTGACTACGGAGTTTTTCGGAAACCGCAAGACCCGATGCGTCATCAGCCGCTTTATTTATCCGTAAACCAGAACTTAATTTCTCAATATTGAGATTTACCGCCCCTTGAGTTATCCCTAGCGATCTATCAGCAAATATAGAACTAATATTGTGATTAATTATCATTTTCCCCTTCCTTAAAAAGAAAGCAGATGCTTTTAAATTACTCTACCACAACCTATCTCGCCGTTTAACTCTTGAACATATCAGCAAAATCAGTTGCCCATGAAAAGTAACTTAGAAGTATCCGCTTTGAAGAGATAGTTTAGAAGCATTTGCCTCATATAGAGATGGATGCTTCTAAACTACGATGCCCTACTGGATCAGAGAAAGGACAGAAGATGTCCTCTGGTTCGCCTGAGCTAACATAGCTGTACCAGACTGAGATAGAATCTGATTTTTGGTGTAGGAAACCATCTGGGCTGCCATATTGGTGTCGCGGATGCGAGACTCTGCAGCTTGGAGGTTTTCAGCGCCAATGTCAATACCGCGGATGGCATGCTCAAGACGGTTCTGGAACCCACCAAGATCTGCACGTTGTTTGCTGATGAGTTTGAGAGCGTTATCAATAGAGCCAATAGCCGAATTGGCAGAATCAGCATCACTAAGGGCAACTGCACCTTGAGTCTCTGCAAACAAAGCGGTTGCACTCATGTCATTGATGAAGACCTGCTCACGCTGGTCCATATTCGCTCCGATGTGGAAGAACAACGCTTCGTTGCCGCCTTCTAACGCGAAGTTACCGTTGATGAGGTTTTTACCGTTGAACTGTGCATGAGATGCAATGCGGTTGATTTCGTCCACGAGCTGAGAAACTTCGACCTGGATTTGTTCCCGATCTTCCTGTAAGTAAATCCCGTTGGAGCTTTGAACTGCAAGTTCGCGGAGCCGCTGAACGATGTCCTGAGTTTCTTGTAAATAACCTTCAGCGGTCTGAATAAGAGAAATCCCATCAAGAGCATTTGACGAGGCGCGATTCAAGCCACGAACTTGGCTACGGAGTTTCTCGGAGACCGCAAGTCCGGAAGCATCATCGCCTGCGCGATTGACACGAAGACCAGAAGAGAGTTTCTCCAAGTCTTTTGTGAGATTAGTTTGAGTTACGCCTAAAGAGCGGTCGGCAAACTGGGCACTTAAATTGTGGTTGATGATCATAATCATCCTCCCTGAAAATTTAAACCGGAGCATCCGTGCTTCCGGTTGGGTCTCAAGACCAAAGGTCTATTATTAAGACCCATATAGGTAATATAGCATTTAAATAAAAATATTGCAAGACCCTTTTTCATTTTTTTCAAAAAAACTTGATGTATTTTCTCGGAATTCTTTAACCTCAAAATCAAATGAATCTAGGAGGGGTACGCTTTCCAAAGCAAGATCATCTACGCCCGTCCTTGTGTCGCGTCCCCCTCCACTTCAAAAAAAATACAAAATTAGAGTGATCAGTGTTTAGTGGATAGTGATAATTGCCAATAAAATAAGTATAAAGCAAAACCCCATAACCAAGACTATTTACACGGCGGCGTACAGTAATTGCATATAACCATAAAAAAGACACGGTTTTAATACAACCGTGTCTTTTTATTCGTGTCTATTCGCGGGTAATTTTTACCGTTTTTTCTTTATTGATATTTTATCGCAAAAGTGCCGGTATTACCGCTAAAATATGGTTCGACCTTTAACATGACATACCCTGTTCTTGACGCGGTAAATGTTTGTCCGATATAGCCGTGGTCTTCATTGAAAATATTCGTGTTGTCGCTATCCCAGTAGGCGGACACTACAATGTCGCAGGTTTTAGTGTAGTCTCCATTGTAAGAATCATTCCAGAAAACGGTATATGAAACGCCTGACGTTGCGTAAAAGTAATAGTATTGTGATCCACTAGAAATTACGCCGTCTGTCCAGTCCCCTTGTGTAAGCGAGGAACCTGTTGAAGGAGCCGATGAATATAGTCCAAAGGAAGCGATGGAAGAATAATCGCTCGAACCTGCGCCATTGACCGCTTTTACTTTGAAATATCCGGACTCATCGGCACCCCAGTCGGTACTTGTAAATGAAGTTGAAGTAGCCGTCCCGTCAAGTGTATATTCTCCTGATGCGGTATACGCCCAATAGACTTCATAGCTGGTTGCGCCGCTCACTGGATTCCATGTAACCGATACATTATTAGCTGACAATCGAGTTGCCGTTACGTTTGTCGGTGCACTCGGTATGCTAGGCGTTGGAGACAATGTAGTCGCGGAATAGTAGCTTGATTGTTCGCTCTCCCCGGAATCATTATAAGCAGATACCTTGTAGTAATACGGGGTATTCGCAGAGAGTCCGGTATCTGTAAACGATGTGGAAGTTACAGACTCCTTCTGAGAATAGGAGCCGGAACTGCTTGTCGCCCAATAGATATGATAACCAGTCGCTCCTGATACTGAAGACCAATTGACCGTGATACTGCTTGAAGACACGGCGGTCGCCGTTACGTTTGTCGGTACACTCGGCGCAGAGCCGCTCGGCGTTGAAGACGATGTAGTCGCGGAATAGTAGTTTGATTGTCCGCTCTCACCGGAACTATTATAAGCGGATACCTTGTAGTAATACGGGGTATTCGCAGAGAGTCCGGTATCTGTAAACGATGTGGAAGTTACAGACTCCTTTTGAGAATAGGAGCCGGAACTGCTTGTCGCCCAATAGATACGATAACCAGTCGCTCCTGATACCGCAGACCAACTGACTGTGATACTGCTTGAAGACACGGCGGTCGCCGTTATTCCTGTCGGCACACTCGGAACTGTTGATTGCGACCCCTCTCCCGGTGTATTACTTGTTGTTGCGGAAACGGCTGACGATTTTGCGCTTTCCCAGTACCCATTGGCAATAGAACCCTTAATTGCGGAAACCTTATAATACCATGTATCGCCAGGCTCGCATCCATCGTCGTCATGTGACGTTCCTGGTTTTGGAAAATCATTGCTAAGTCTCAGATACTCACCGTTAAGAGAGCGAGAACAATAAACTATATAGCCGTCCACCCCGGATACGGTGTTCCAAGAGATACGGACGCTCGTCGCCGAAAGCACGGTTGCAGTTAATCCTGTCGGCGCACTTGGCGCAGAGCCGTTTGCATAACCGGTACTCGGCTTATCGTCAAAGTCAGGACTGCAACCTGACAAAGCCGTGACTAGCGCACATAAAACACTTAATTTCTTTAACATTCTTTTTAACATAACATTCCTCCTTAAAACCATAATTCATAGCCGGCTGTAACGGCGAATACGCGGCGGGTAAACATCTTTACATCCCTTTCCCCCCAGTAATCCGCGGCGATGGGGTTGAAGTCGTTCAGAAACCGCATATCGCCCGTAATATATCCAGGTCCCAGATTGTAGCCGACCTTTACCCCAACCAAGACGCCGAACATCACGTTTGATATTTTGTCGTCTCGGCTGTCGTTCTTTTGCGAAAAGTTCGGATAATGGAATTCATTCTTTAAGTCTCCCAGGGGCAGGGAAATATAGGGACCGACCAATACGCCGATAAGCAGAGGTGGCGTGGGTCTAAAGTTAAAACGCGCAAGTATAGGAACGTCCAAAGAAGTATAGGTGTATACGTCGTTTATTTCACTTTCTTTCAGAGTCGGGTTATAGAGACTTCCGTCTTCCTCTATATGTCCGTCTCCCCAATAGAGATATTTATCTTCTCCGTTGATTATCACGCCATTGTTTACCATGATGTTTAGTTCCGCTTGAATCGCAAACAGAGGATTAACGTTATAGGCGCCGTGTATAGACACCAAAAAAGCCGTTGGAGAGGTTACACCCGCTTCAAAATAATCGTCTTTAATATCGTCCAAGGAGTATGCGCCGAAGCCTGCGCCGAGCGTAACGCCAAATGTGAACCGTTTCATGTTTAGGAAACTTTGTCCCTGAATCAACCTCCCGAATTGCGGATCAGCTTTATTGACGTTCTCCGCTAAGAGACTCTGCACCCTTGCGCTTACCACTTCCAAAGTTCTGAAACGGAGGCGGTAATAATCCCCCATATCTTCCCCTGTTCCGGCAATGATTGACTGCGCTCCCAATTTCTGTCCGATAGACTGCATCGACTCGTCGCTCACTTCTCCAGACGTTTGAAACGTCATCTCCTCGTTGATAAGGTTAAGATTCTTACGGTCAACCACTATCAACTTCCCTCTGTTTATAAACAAGGCAGTCAGCTCGTCAATAATATGATCAGACAGACGTTTTGAAGTTACATTAACATCCAAGATAACGATTTTGGCGTCTTTTTCTAACCTATCCTCAATACCAACGGCGATTCTCTGAACAGCTTGATCCAGAGAAACAATAGTCTGAGCGTTTACCGTATCAACAAGCCCGATAAAGCATAGCGACCATAACGCTATCGCCACGGACTTTCGTACCGCAAAACGCAGACCGAATATTTGAAAAATGCTTTCAAATATTCCATAAGAATTTTTCATCTCTACCTCCATATTTCACAAATCTTTATATAAAACCGCCCATAGGGGCGAGTTTCCCTTTGTTAAAAGCGGAGGCTCTCGATCTCCGCTTTAAGATACTGTCTATATCCCGATCAAGATATAGACTATATCTTAACCAAGATATTGCTTATATCTTGATCAAGATACTGACTATATCTTGATCAAAGTCCGTGTCATGCGTTCACTGGAGGAACGCTTAAAATGAAGGGACTTTCAATAGTCCGCGGCTTCTTCAACGTCGTATTGCTTGAGCCGCTGTATTGTGTCTTGATTTCTATTTTCCACGTCCCTTCGGTCAACGCGGGTATTATTCCTATCACTTTGGACGTAAGATTCTCCGCAAGGCGCACGTCTACCTTGACCCGTGTCCCCGCGTCCTCAGCCGATACGAAGTAAACCCCCACTTCTGGATCGTCTCCCATTACTTTGAGCTTGTGTCCCGCTACGCTGAACGGTCCCATCGGCGTGAGCGTTTCATTCACCGCGCCTGTCGTTACGTCCTCAAACTCGTCTATGTACCCTGTAACGTCCGCCAAGCCTTCCACTTCTACCTCGATCTGTTCAGCAAGCTCGCGTAGAGGCGCCCGCGCCCGGAAACGGAACGTTATTGGATGCTTGTGCGCGTCATACCCTTCGGTAACCTTGTCGAAGGTTCCGCCCACATTGGGGTGTATGGAATAATAGCCTGTATTGACGGCGAAGCCATCGCAGAGTTGATACGCGGACTCGGCAAAGAATTGTTGCACATAATCAACGAGGTCATTGTAATTGCCGGTGAAGCCGCCGCGGTCTTTTAGCGCGGCGCATACCTCTTCTATAGTAAGAGACGCCTCGTTATCCGTGCGCGCGATATACAAGCCTACTACTCGAGGCAAATAATTAGGATAAAGCTTTACCCTAATACGGTGCCGTCTTACTGTCTTGACAACTGCCATAAAAGACTCCTTGAGAAAAATAAAAAGAGAGAACGCTTTACAATATATTGACTAGTAAAAGTTAATTCACGGGGGGGGGGGCCACAGGATATTGACGATAGATAAATATTTTATAGGACATTTTTTCCTTCTTGTTAAGATGATTTTAACAAAACGCCCCTATAAGGAACGTCTGCAAAAAATATATCATACCCCCTAGACTTTTGTCAAGGATTTTTCCAAAAAAATCTTGCTCGTGCGCGGTGTCTGACACCGCTTTATGTCTGACACTCTTTCATGCCTGACACGTCTGACACTGCACGTGTTACTCTTGTTGGGAAGGTGTCTGACACCGCTTTACGTCTGACACTGCACGTGTTATTCCTGTTGGAAGGTGTCTGACACCGCTTTACGTCTGACATTTCGCGTGTTAGTCCTGTGGGAAGGTGTCTGACACTGCTTTACGTCTGGCACTCCTCATGTGCTATTCCTGTGGGAAGGTGTCTGACACCGCTTTATGTCTGACACCGCACGTGCTAGTCCTGTGGAAAGATGTCTGGCACTTTCACGTCTGATACTCCTCACGTGTTATTCCTGTGGGAAAGTGTCTGACACCGCTTTACGTCTGACACTCCATGTGTTCTCCTGTGGGAGAGTGTCTGACACCGCTTTACGTCTGACACTGCACGTGTTACTCCCGTTGGAGAAATGTCTGACACTGCTTTACGTCTGACACTGCACGGGTTACTCCTGTTGGAAAGGTGTCTGACACCGCTTTACGTCTGACACTCTTCACGTGCTACTCCTGTGGGAAGGTGTCTGACACTCTTTCATGCCTGACACGTCTGACACTGCACGTGCTACTCCTGTGGGAAAGTGTCTGACACCGCTTTACGTCTGACACTGCACGTGTTATTCCTGTTGGAAAGGTGTCTGACACCGCTTTACGTCTAGCACCTGTGGGAGAGTGTCTGACACCGCTTTACGTCTGACACTGCACGTGTTACTCTTGTTGGAAGATGTCTGGCACCGCTTTACGTCTGACACTGCACGTGTTATTCCTGTTGGAAAGATGTCTGACACCGCTTTATGTCTGACACTGCACGTGCTTCCTGTTGGAAGGTGTCTGGCACCGCTTTACGTCTGACACTGCACGTATTATTCCTGTTGGAAAGATGTCTGACACTCTTTCATGCCTGACACGTCTGACACTTCACGTGCTACTCTTGTTGGAAAGTGTCTGACACCGCTTTATGTCTGACACTCTTCGCGTGTTATTCCTGTTGGGAGAGTGTCTGACACCGCTTTACGTCTGACACTGCACGTGTTACTGTATTGCATTTTACCGCGATTTATGAAAAGATAAGGGCTATGGCTATAGCAACCTATATCAAAAATAGCCTCGTGTCGTCTTCTATGATTCGGAAGATGTTCGAGGAAGGAACGAGACTCAAGAAGCAGTTTGGCGATGACAAGGTGTTCGACTTTTCACTGGGGAACCCAGACGTCGAGCCGCCGCCCGCGTTTCATAGGGTCTTCTTAAAGCTGGCGCAAGAAGACGCCAAAGGTTCTCACGGGTATATGCCCAACGCGGGCTACCCCTATGTGCGAGAGGCGTTGGCGAAGAAGGCGTCTGTGGAACACGGCGTCAACATTGACGGTAGCTGCGTGGTTATGGCTGTCGGCGCGGCTGGCGGTCTCAACTCCGTATTCAAGGCGATTCTCAATCAGGGTGATGAAGTGATTGTCCCCACTCCTTACTTCATGGAATACCGTTCCTATGTGTCTAACCACGGTGGGATTCTGGTTGAAACGCCGACTTTGCCTGATTTCAACCTCGATGTCGGAGCGATTCGGGAAGCGCTCTCGCCGAAAACCGCGGCGGTCGTCATCAACTCGCCGAACAACCCAACAGGTCGTATCTACCCGCAGGAGACCATCGCGGAATTATCCGCTCTATTGACTAAACATGGCGAGAAAGGCGGTAGATTCCCCTATCTGGTCGCTGACGAGCCGTACCGTGAAATCGCCTATAAGCCTGTCCCGCCGATTTTGTCCCATTATGCCGAATCCATTGTGGTCAGTTCCTATTCCAAAAGTCTATCCTTGCCCGGTGAGCGTATCGGTTACATTGCGGTTGGTCCGCAAATCCACGACAGGGAAGATGTGATAAGCGCCCTTATCTATGCGACCCGTATTCTCGGCTATGTGAACGCTCCCGCGCTTATGCAACGCATCGTTGCGGAACTCTGCTCTGCGCGGGTAGATGTCGCCGTTTACGCGCGGCGGCGGGATGTATTCAAACAGGTTTTGGATGATGCGGGTATTGAATACGCCGAACCAGAAGGCGCGTTTTACCTTTTCTGCAAAGCTCCGGGTGGAGACGATGTGGCTTTTGTTGAAAAGTTGAAGCAAAACCTCATACTCGGCGTGCCGGGCGCTAGTTTTGCCAAGCCGGGCTGGGTACGTTTCGCCTATTGTGTTGACGAAAAAATCATCCGCGCTTCGGCGGAAGCTTTCAAAAAAACGCAAGCATAGCCTGTTTAACGACTTCTTAACGGGTGTAGAGAGTTAGCAGTTAGCAGTTAGTAATGAGCAAAGGAAGACAGGCGAGCGGCGCGGTGGTGTCAGGCACGTGGGTGTTAAGGTGCGGTGGTGTCAGACACCATATCAAGTTCGGAGTTCGGAACTAGAAGTTCGGAGTTCGGAACTCGGAAGTCGGAGTTCGGAACAGAACAGTCGGAGTTCGGAACTCGGAAGTCGGAGTTCAGAACAGAACAAACGGAGTTCGGAACAGAACAAGCGGAGTTCGGAATAGAACAGTCGGAGTTCGGAACAGAACAAGCGGAGTTCAGAATAGAACAGTCGGAGTTCGGAACAGAACAAACGGAGTTCGGAACAGAACAAGCGGAGTTCGGAATAGGCTTCGGGTGCGGTGTCAGAGGCGCAGGTTGACGAGGTTGTTAAACTGCCTGTGGTGTCTGTCGGCGGTGTCAGTAGTATTGGGGGGTGGCGGAAGACCCCCGAAGGGGGTCTGTAGACAGGGGGGCGCACCACAAGGGCATCTGTGTGCCAATCACGTTTAGGGAAAGACGCGCCCCCCTCCTGAAAGTGAGCAGTGAATAGGTAGTAGGTAGCAGGTAGCAGTGAATAATTAGCAGTGAGTAATGAGCAAAGGAAGACGGGCGAGCGGCGCGGTGGTGTCAGACACGCGGTGTTAGACGATAGCAGAGAGCAATGAGTAGTGAGTAATGAGCAAAGGAAGACGGGTGAGCGGCGCGGTGGTGTCAGACACGCGGTGTTAGACGATAGCAGAGAGCAATGAATAGTTAGCAGTTAGCAGTTAGCAGTTAGCAGGTAGTAATGAGCAAAGGAAGACGGGTGAGCGGCGCGGCGGTGTCAGACATCGGGGTGTGGCGCGGCGGCGGGCGTGGTGTCAGGCAACGCATAGGTTCCGCTTGTTTACAAGCGCACCCTTCGGGTGTTCTAAAGGCGTCAAGATGGGGTCAGCGGCGCCTCCTTTCGTACACCGCCCCATGTGAAGTCGTCTGACACCCTGCGGGTGCGGGGACAGCTGATTCCCTCCAAACAACGCGGAGGTTCCGCTTGCTTGCAAGCGTAACCGTCAAGTCAGTGGAAGCGGCACCCCCTTTCGGACAACAACCATTGTGAAGTATTTAAACACCCTTCGGGTGTTGACAAAAGTTGAAAAAGAACGCATTGTTACTTAATATATTTCATTTCAAGGAGGCTGTCAGGCTTAACATTAATAAGAGCCTGCAAAACGAAAAAACATTGAAAGGAAGCGATGTAACGATCAAGGATGTGTTCAAATCCTTTGGAGATTTCAAAGTCTTGAATAATGTGAGCCTTGATATACGCAAGGGGGAATTCTTCTCCCTTTTAGGACCATCAGGATGCGGTAAAACCACGCTCCTGCGGATAATTGCGGGCTTTGAAAGCCCAGACACTGGGGTTGTCGCCTTTGATGGGCAAAGCGTGCTTCCCCTGCCGCCGAATCGCAGGCAAGCGAATACGGTTTTTCAGAATTACGCCCTGTTCCCCCACTTGTCGGTGTTTGAAAACGTTGCTTTTTCGTTACGTTTAAAGAAAAAATCAAAAGTAGAAGTAGAAACTTCCGTCAATAGTTATTTGAAGCTTGTCCAACTTGAGGGACATAGCGACAAGAAGCCTAATCAGCTCTCCGGCGGACAGAAACAGCGGGTCGCCATAGCCCGCGCCCTTATCAACGAGCCAAGCGTGTTGTTGCTGGACGAACCTTTATCCGCGCTCGACGCTAAACTGCGCCAACACATGTTGATAGAACTTGACCAAATACATGACAAGATCGGCGTTACATTTATCTACGTAACCCACGACCAGACCGAAGCCCTCTCGGTTTCCGACCGCATCGCGGTTATGAACGGCGGCGACGTGCTCCAAGTCGGCACGCCTTACGAAATCTACGAAAGCCCAGCGACCGACTTCGTAGCGAAGTTCATCGGAGAGACTAATCTTTTCGATGGTGTCGTTATACAGGTTGAAAAGCTCGACAAACCAGACGTCAACGGCGATACTGAATACCTCGCGGAGCTGGATATTCCCGATCTTGGGAGAATAAAGGTTACCACAATCGATGCGATAACCGCGGGACAAACCGTCAGCTTCACCGTGCGTCCAGAGAAGATCGTCATAAATACCGAAAAGCCTACCATTAGACGGGAAGATATTAACCTGTTTCAGGGTGTCGTGGACGAGCCGATTTACTCTGGCTTTCAGACAAAGTTTTACGTCAAGGTGAAGGATAATAGCCTCGTCCGCGTCATCAAGCAACACTCTAAATATTCGGATGAAGGTCCCGACATCGTGTGGAAAGACTCGGTCTACCTGTCGTGGAGCGCGTCAGACGGTTATGTTGTCGAGGTGAAGAAATGAGCGGGCGTGAAGAAAAAGTTGAAAAGGACGCTGTCAAACGTAACTATGGGCCCTTCTACGCCGCTCCTATGGGTATATGGTTTACGGCGTTTTTCCTCGCGCCCATCGTCATCATTGTGGTCTATAGTTTCTTGAAGAAGGGGTTGTACGGAGGCGTGGTGTGGCAGTTTTCCCTTGACGCCTACAAAGGTCTGCTGAATCCAACCTTGGCGGTCGTTACGGCGCGGACAATCGCCATGTCGATCATTGCGACTATCATCGCTATATTGATTGCCCTGCCTTGCGGGTACTTCATGGCGAAGAGTAAAAACCAGACCTTTCTTCTGCTCCTCATCATCATTCCCTTTTGGACGAACTTCTTGATTCGCGTGTTCGCTTGGATGAATATCCTGGGCAACAACGGCTTCTTGAATAGTTTCTTGATGGACATTGGGCTGATAAGTAACTACATTCATTTTCTTTACAACCAAAATACGGTGATTCTGGTGTTGGTTTATATGTATCTGCCTTACGCGGTACTGCCCTTGTTCTCCACGATAGATAAATTTGACTTTTCATTGTTGGAAGCGGCGCGGGATTTAGGCGCGACAAAGACCTCCGCCATTATCCGAATCCTTCTGCCAAATATCAGAAGCGGTATCTACACAGCGGTTTTGTTTACGTTTATACCGATCTTCGGCGCTTACGCGGTGCCGCTTCTTGTGGGCGGCATGGATTCCTATATGCTCGGTAATACCATCGCGGATCAACTCACCAAGAGTAGGAACTGGCCCCTCGCGTCCGCCATCTCCATAGTGCTTACCGCGATTACTACGGTAAGCGTCGTCGTGATGTTAAGCCTACAAAAGAAGGACTCGCAAAGACTCTCCGGTGTGAAGAGGGGCGCAAAATGAACATAAAACAAATCGCCCGTTTCGTCATAACGTCTCTAAAGCCGATGAAGCCCCAGACTGAAGCGGGTAAACACGCGCGGCGGGCGACGAGAAAGCCGTTCTCATTCTCGCAAACCGTATTCACTGTGGCAATAATCTTCCTGTTCTTGCCGCTTTTCGTGCTGATTCTCTATTCGTTTAACGAAAGTAAAAGCATGCACTGGTCTGGGTTTTCCTTCAAATGGTATGAGCAACTATTCCTACACTCGCGGGATCTGTGGCGGGCGTTCTGGAACAGTATCTTCATCGCAATCACTTCCGCCGCGACAGCGACTGTTTTCGGTACATTCGGGGCTATAGGCGTGAATTGGTACCGCTTCCGCTTCCGTAATTATATCCAGACCGTCTCCTTCCTGCCTATGATTCTACCTGAAATCATTATCGGGGTGAGTCTGTCCATCTTCTTCGCGGGTATAAAACTCAAGCTTGGACTTCTTACGATATTCATCGCGCATACGACCTTCAATTTGCCGTTTGTGTTTCTTATGGTAATGGCGCGGCTTGACGAGTTTGACTTCTCCATCATCGAAGCGGCGCGAGATTTGGGCGCATCCGAGCGGCAGACGTTTTTGCGCGTCATAGCGCCGATTTGTATGCCGGGTATCGTGTCGGGCTTTCTCACGGCGATCACGATAAGCCTTGAGGACTTTGTGATTACTTACTTCGTGGCGGGACCGGGGTCGTCCACTCTGCCGCTTTATATCTATTCGGCTATCCGTTTTGGGGTGTCGCCCGTTATCAACGCACTCTCCGTGGTGATAATTCTCGGCACGGTTCTGCTGTCCTATCTTCTGCGAAACTTCCTGAAATACATCGCGGCGAAGTAGCTTGGGCGGAGATAATATGATTCAAATGCTAGAAAAACACATTAACTTCATAGAATTGGAAAAGGCGTGCGCGAAGCCGGGTTGTCCTCTCTGTGTGATCATTTCCGAAAGAGCCGAGCGATTTATTGACGGTATGCTCTTTGAACACGTCTCGGACCGTGTTTTTAGGAAGGGGTATCGTCTTGCCGGGGGATTCTGCGCCTTTCATTCACGAAAACTCGAATCGTTCCGCGATGGGCTTGCGGTCGCCATTCTGGGAAAAGATATACTTGAGGATAGGCTATCGTCTTTCAAGAAACGAAAACTCTGGAAACCCAAGGAGGAATGTCCTGTCTGTATTGAACGCAAACGTATTGAAAACGAATACCTCACCTTCGTTGTTCAGGCGGAGAGCGGCGAGAACGCGGCGGAACTTCGTTCTATCTTCACCGCGTCCGAGGGCTTTTGCGCGCCTCATTACACGAAACTCTTAGAAACCGCGAAACATATCCCCCAATGGCTCGTTGAATTCCACCAAAACAAATTCAACAGCCTCATGGAACGGACAAGCTTGTTTATAGAACTGTCGGCTTATGGGCGGCAGGAAGCATTCGCCGCTCTTTCCAAAGAGG
>JAISCD010000010.1 GCA_031265825.1 Treponema sp.
GATCCCCGATTCAAGAAGCTCTTACTTTCTTTCATCAAAAAGGCGAAGCTGAAGTTCAATTTCCAGCTATTGGACTTCTGTATCATGGGAAATCATGTTCATTTATCGATAAAACCGGGCAAAGACGGTAATTTATCACAAATAATGCAATGGATAAAGTGCAATTTCGCCAAGGCGTGGAATAAGGCGACTGGACGGACGGGTCATGTCTGGGGAGAACGGTTCTATTCACGGATAATCAGCGGGATAACGGACTTCCTGCGGGTGCGAGAGTACATCGCGGAGAATCCGGTGAAGGCTGGACTTGTGGAACGAGCGGCGGAGTGGGTGTTCGGCAGTTTATACCACCGTCTCCACCGCCTCACTAGTTTAGTAGACGATGCGGCGGCTGACATTTTTGCCGATCCGCCGTTGGTGGCGGGGCAAGTTTAGTGGGGCGTTGTGGTGTCAGACACCGAAGCCCAATGCCTGCCCACGCAGTTGACACCATGCGGGAAGGGAAAGTAGCCTAGGACGGGTTTTGGGGGGTGGTGGAAGACCCCCGAAGGGGGTCTGGAGACAGGGGGGCGCACCACAAGGGCGCTTGTTTGCCGACCTCCGTTGTGGAAAACCGCGCCCCCTCCTTATACTTATGGCGCCTGCCTTGCGGCGGCGCACCCTTCGGGTGTTTTAAAAGCATCCTGCTCCGCGCCTGTCTGCGGCGGCGCACCCTTCGAGTGTTTTAAATGAGTAGAGTGTCAGACAACGCGGAGACTCCGCTTGCTTGCAAGCGTAGTCGTCAAGACGGGGTCAGCGGCGACCCCTTTCGGACACCAACCATTGTGAAGTTGTTAAACACCCGAAGGGTGGAGTTCTGCGTCGCTTTTGCGTATGTAGACGGGGCCCGCGAATAACGCACCGTCATCTCTATGCGTTTGCGCGAGAGCGAGTAATTCACGCGCGAAGCCGCGTCTCAGGTCTTTGGCGAGGGAGATTCTGTTCGGCAAGAGCGCGGTCAGGTGCGGGAGTAGGAGAGCCGCGTCTTGCCCTGTCAATAGTATATCAGAGCCGTCCGTATCTATTTCACAGACAGCCTCCGCTATTTGGCGCGGTTCCGCGTCCATGTCTGGGGCAACGCGCTTGCCGTTCTTAAATAGAGCGCAGAAAAACGCGCGTTTCTTTGCGTCGAGTGTGGGAATGACGATGCCACGCCAATCCGAGTAGGGAAACGCCATGCAATCCAAGGTCGGAACAAGGGCGATCTCGCAGTCCGCGCCGAGACTTAGCCCCTTTGCCGTCGCAAACGCTATGCGTAGCCCGGTAAATGAACCCGGACCCTTCATGCACGCGACTAAACCTATGCTTTTCGGCGAAATCTTCGCGTTTTGAAGGAGTATGTCTACGGAAGAGAGGAGAATCTCTGAGTGACGGTTTCCCGCGTCCGCCTCAAAATACCACGCGCTCTTTTCTGTGGCAAGTCCAACCGATAAAATGGAAGCCGCCGTGTCCATTGCTAGGATATTCATACGCCGCCTCGCGCGCCCGCCCGCGCAAGCCTGTCGTTTATCGCTGTCCCAAGCCCGCGCTCAGGCGCCTCTTGCGCGTAAATGTAGCCCGCGGATAGTTTGTCTATCTGGTGGAGAACGTCAAAGAGAGAAGCCGCCGCCTCCGCGCAGTCGCCTTTCTTGGAAAGGACGAACCCGTCAGCCGCGCCTGACGCTTCTCGCGTTTCCTCATCAAAGAAGAGGTAAACCGCTCCGTCCGCAGGCTTATGAGAGGCAATCTGGCGGAGTATTTCATCCCGCGTCAAAAGAATAAGGGGGGTTTTCGGCGCATAATGGCTTTTCAACATCCCCGGCGACAATACACCAGCCGGCGCAGACCCCGTTTTTTCCACGTTTTCTATTCTCCCTATGAGTTCCTCGATTCTTTCACGGGGCGTTCCTCCGGGGCGGAGGAGGCGGACAGGCTCTTGGGTAAGGTCCAGAACCGTTGATTCAACGCCTATGTCCGCGGGTCCCGCGTCAATGATGAAATCAACTGCATCCCCTAAGAGTTCTTCGACGTGCTTGGCACGAGTGGGACTTAAATACCCGAAGGGGTTCGCGCTCGGCGCGGCGACCGCGCCTGTGGAATACGCGATGAGCTTTCTGGCGACAGGGTGAGAGGGAAATCTGATTGCGACCGTGTTTAATCCGCTTGTGGCTAAATCAGGAACCTCCGGTTGTTTGGGTAGAACAAGGGTGAGAGGACCAGGCCACAGGGTTCTGCTCAAGACGGCGGCTTTTTCTCGCAGAGAGAAAGGGAGTACGCCTCTGTCACCCACGCGGTCAAGAGCGTCCATCTCAGCGATGTGTATGATGAGTGGGTCAAAACGGGGGCGTTTCTTTGCCGCAAAAATCCGCGCCAGAGCGGATCGGTTGAATCCATCCCCCCCTAGTCCATAAACGGTTTCCGTAGGGAACGCTACTAGTTGTCCGTCTTTGATGGCTTCTCCGGCGATGTGTAAATCAGTTTCGTTTGCAGATAATTTTTTCATTAGAATTAAAAAACGCGGAATTTAAAACCGCCCTCCGAAGAGGGCGGTAAAAAGCAGGTTAGAAGGGGCGTTCCGCTAGGTATTTATATTCCCTTAGCGTACGTTCCGCGGTTGCTTTTGCCTTGGCAAGTAAGGCGTCCGCGCGGTCAGACGAAGCCGCTTTGAGACTCTTAAAGCGCACTTCTTTGTACATGAAGTCTTCAATGGAGGATGTCGGGTCTTTGGAGTCAAGCTGGAACGGGTTCTTGCCCTGATCCTTGAGTCGCGGGTCATAGCGATAGAGGGGCCACAAGCCGGAGGTAACAACCGCCTTCTGCTGATCAAGCCCCTTGGACATATCAATGCCGTGGTTGATGCAGTGAGAGTAGGCGATGATGATAGACGGTCCATCATAGGCTTCCGCTTCGCGGAACGCTTTAATGGTCTGGGTCATATTCGCGCCCATAGCGATTTTCGCCACATAAACATAGCCGTAGCTCATCGCGATAGCGCCCAGGTCTTTCTTGGAGATTTCTTTGCCTGCCGCCGCGAATTTGGCGATAGCGCCGATAGGAGTCGCTTTGCTCATCTGTCCGCCTGTGTTCGAGTAAACCTCGGTGTCAAGGCAGAGGATGTTGACGTTGCGCCCAGATGCGATCACGTGGTCAAGCCCGCCGAATCCGATGTCATAAGCCCAACCGTCTCCGCCTAAAATCCACACCGACCGCTTGATGAAATGATCGGCAAGGGAAAGGAGATTCTTCGCGGTAGGACTGTTGTTTTGAGCAAGAGCTGTTTTGAGCGCGTCAACGTTTTTACGTTGTTCTTCAATAGCCGCGTCTTCCAAGCCGGTGTTTGCGAGGATTTTGTCAATAAGAGCGGTTTCGATGCCTTCGGACTTTGCTGTAAGCGCCACTTCGCGGGCGTGTTCGGCTAATTTGTCGCTGGTAAGTCGCATACCATAGCCGAATTCAGCCGCATCCTCGAATAGGCTGTTGGACCATGCAGGTCCCCGTCCGTCAGCGCGTTGCGCGTAGGGCGTTGTCGGCAGATTGCCGCCGTAAATAGAGGAACAACCGGTTGCGTTGGCGATGATAGCGCGATCTCCGAAAAGCTGTGATAAAAGTTTGACGTAGGGCGTTTCGCCGCATCCGCCGCACGCGCCGGAAAACTCGAAGAGTGGACGTTTGAACGCAAGCCCTTTCATCCCGTTAAGGTTAAGGGTTTCAGCTGGGACTTCCGGCAGGTCTTGGAAGTACGCCCAAGCCGCCGCTTGTTCCTTCTGGTATGCAGGATCGTCAGCGTAAGGTGTAAAGGAAAGCGCTTTTTTCTCCATTGTCGGCTTGGACATGGGGCAGACGTTGATGCACAGACCGCAGTCCATGCAGTCCTGGGCGGAAATCGTCAGTGCGACTTTTTTGCCTGCTTCTGGTTTCGGCTTGATTCCTGCGGTTTTGAATCCGGTCGGCGCGTTTGCCGCCTGTTCATCTGTGAGTGTCTTCATACGGATGCACGCATGGGAGCAAACGAAAGAGCATTGTCCGCATTGGATACATACAGTTGGGTCCCACGTCGGCACTCGCTCCGCGACACCGCGCTTCTCGTATTGAGTCGTGGCTGTTGGGAAAGTCCCATCCTCCGGCAGTTTGGACACAGGCAGTTTATCGCCTTCCTGAATGGACATAGCGCCGAGAACTTCTCGGATCCACGGGTCTTTGGATGTCTCAAACGGCTTTTTGATATGGTTATCGCCTTCAGCTGACTGCGGATATTTCACTTCTTCAACTGCGGAGAGCGCCGCGTCAATGGTGTTGTAGTTCTTTTGAACAACGTCCTCACCCTTTTTGCCATAGGATTTCTTGACGAATTTCTTCATGTATTCCACAGCATGGGATTCTTCAAGCACGCCGGAGATTTTGAAGTAAGCGGCTTGCATAACCGTATTGATACGATTACCCATACCGGCTTTGAGGGCGATTTCCGCCGCATTGATTACATAGAACTTGAGTTTATTGTCAATGATGCGTTTTTGTACTTCAACGGGTAATTCTTTCCATATATCCGCCGCGCTAAATGGGCTATTCAATAGGAAAACGCCGCCACTCTTGATATTCGCCAACATATCGTAAGTTTCAATATAAGAGAATTTATGGCACGCGAGGAAGTCCGCTTTGGTGATGAGGTAGGGACGACGTATAGACTTTTTGCCAAAGCGCAGGTGTGAAACAGTGAAGCCGCCGGATTTTTTTGAGTCGTATGAGAAATAGGCTTGAGCGGAAAGTTCCGGCTTCGCGTCTCCGATGATCTTGATGGAGTTTTTGTTTGCACCGACCGTGCCGTCCGAGCCAAGTCCGTAGAACATCGCCTCGTTCATACCTTCTTCGATCAAGGTGAAGGATTCGTCAACGTCGAGACTCTTGCCAGAAACGTCGTCAACGATACCAACTACGAAGTTAGAGATTTTCTTGTCAGAAAGGTTGTCAAAGACCGCCTTGACCTGCGCGGGTGTGAATTCCTTAGAACCCAATCCGTAGCGCCCTCCGATAATAAAAGGTTTGACTTCTTTGCATGAGGCGAAGGCTTCCACTATATCCAGGTAGAGCGGCTCACCGTTTGAACCGGGTTCCTTGGTTCTGTCAAGTACAGCGATAGCTTTGACGGTTTTCGGAAGCACGGCGCTGAGGTGTTTCACCGAGAAGGGTCTGTAGAGGCGGACTTTCAGCAAGCCAACTTTTTCACCCTTGTTTTGTAAATATTCGACCGTTTCCTCGACTGTTTCCGCGCCGGAACCCATGATAACAATGACTTTTTCCGCGTCTGGAGCGCCAAAGTAGTCAAAGAGGTGGTATTGTCTGCCTGTGAGTTTGGCAAACTTATCCATTTCTTCCTGCACAATCGCCGGAACCGCATCATAGTATTTGTTGACTCCTTCGCGGCTTTGGAAATAAGTATCCGGGTTCTGCGCCGTACCGCGTATCTGTGGAGCTTCCGGCGTGAGGCCACGTTTACGGTGCGCTTGTACGAGATCGTCACTGACGAGCGCTCTCATCGTCTCTTGCGAAACTTCCTCGATTTTTTGCAATTCGTGGGATGTTCTGAAGCCATCGAAGAAGTGGAGAAACGGCACACGGGTGCGGAGGGTGGATAAATGAGCGATGGTCGCTAAGTCCATAACTTCCTGTACGCTATTGGACGCAAGCAACGCCCACCCTGTCTGGCGGCAAGCCATCACGTCCTGATGATCCCCGAAGATTGACAGGGAACTTGCCGCTATAGCGCGCGCCGCTATGTGGAACACGGTGGAAGTAAGTTCGCCAGCAATCTTATACATATTAGGAATCATCAAGAGAAGTCCCTGAGACGCAGTGAAGGTGGATGAAAGCGCTCCTGTAGTAAGAGCCCCATGAACGGCTCCAGCCGCGCCTGCTTCGCTCTGCATTTCGACAACCTGTGGGATGGTTCCCCATAGGTTCTTCCTGCCCTGCGCGGAGAGTTCGTCGCAAACTTCTCCCATGGGGCTTGACGGAGTTATCGGATAAATGGCGATAACCTCACTCAAGGCGTGGGCTACCTGCCCTGCCGCAGTGTTTCCGTCAATCATAATCATGTGTTTTTCAGACATTCTATGCCTCTTTAAATAGTAAGATAACCTGCAAAATACGGAAGTACCGTGTTCTGCACAAACTAACCTGAATTAACGCTCTGACGTACATTAGGTTATGTATAATTATATATCTAAATAGAAAAAGTAACAAGAGGTTTCTACCAATATATCTATGAGTTTTTATGTAAACCTCCTATATTCGCACATTTAGCGTTTCTTTTATAAAAATTCGTAAATATTAGTAAATAAGTAATAATGTCCTTGACAACTTATAATAAACATGATAAAATAAGTAATATATATTATAGAACGAGGAAGATTATGAAAAAGAAAATGGAACGTAAAAAAGGTATGGCGCGGCTTTTAGAGCTGGCGTTTATTAAAAAAGGGCTTTCAATAAGCGCCTGTGTATTATCAGTGATAAGCGTCGTAACATCGTTTTCGCCGTATATCGCAATTTACTTCATTATCAGAGAGTTGATCACTCACTTTACCGATTTGAACGCTCTCGATGCGGCATATATGGTAAGGCTTGCATGGATCGCCGCGGGCGGCGCGGGTGTGGCTATCCTTTTTAACTGGTTCGCCCTTCTTTGCTCGCATATCGCCGCCTTCAATATCATTTACAAGTTGAAGCTCGATTTTATGCAACATATCGCGTCGCTTCCACTTGGTTTCCATACGGCTACGTCCACAGGCAAACTGCGTAAGATAATTGATGAAAACATCGAAAAACTTGAAGGCTTTATTGCGCATCAGTTGCCCGATTTAGCAGGCTCTGTCGCGGCTCCTATTTCCGCGCTCGTCATCCTTTTTGTATTTGATTGGCGAATGGGCATTGCAAGCTTTGTTCCGATTGTAGCGTCGTATGTGATACAAATGGTCGCGTTCGGGAGTAAACCGGCGCAAACCTTTATTACAAAATACCAAGATTCACTTGACGATATGAACACCGCGGCTGTTGAATACGTACGGGGCGTTTCTGTTGTAAAGGCGTTTAACCAGACGATCTTCTCGTTCCATAAATTTCACGAAACCATTGTTACCTATGGCTCTTTTGTAAAGAACTATACGGCGGCTTTCAAAACGCACATGACGCTTTTTCTTACGATTGTTCACCACGTTTATATTTTTTTGCTTCCGGTTATCATCCTGCTTGCGGGTGGTGGTGCGCCGGGCAATGCCGCGGATTACGGGAATTTTGTGATCTCCTCGTTGTTCTATATAATCTATTCATTCTCGCTTGCGACGCCTTTCGTTAAGATGATGTATGTAGCGGGAAACGGGCGGCAGATTGCGAACGGCGTTGAACGTATGGACGCTATTATGGATTTGCCATCGCTGGCTGAATCGGCGAATCCAAAAACCGTAAGCGAATATTCAGTGTCGTTTGAAGATGTTACCTTTTCGTACAACGCGGAAACCGAAGCCGTCGCTCTTCAAGGCGTTAGTTTTACCGCAAAACAGGGAGAGATAACGGCGCTTGTGGGTCCTTCAGGCGGCGGCAAATCCACTATCGCGCATCTTATTCCTCGTTTTTACGATGTATCTGAGGGGGCGGTTAAGATAGGCGGCGTTGACGTGCGCGATATGGAGACCGAGTATTTGACAAGCCTCGTGAGCTTTGTATTTCAGGATGTATTTTTGTTCAAGCAAAGCATCGCGGATAATATATTAGTCGGCGATAAGAACGCAACCCGGGAGGAGGTAGTTGCCGCGGCTAAAGCCGCTCAATGCCATGAGTTTATTGAAAAGCTTCCCAAGGGCTACGATACGATTATCGGCGCGGAGAATACACATCTTTCTGGCGGAGAGAAACAACGTGTTGTTATTGCGCGAGCAATTCTTAAGAACGCCCCTGTTCTTGTCTTTGATGAAGCAACCTCGTTTTCCGACCCGGAGAACGAATATAAAATCCAGCTTGCCTTTGAAAAGTTGATGAAAGATAAAACGGTTATCATCATCGCTCACAGGCTTTCAACGGTACGCGGCGCGAATAAAATCCTTGTGATTGAGAAGGGAAAAATTGTTGAGGAAGGGTCCCACGACCTCTTACTTACAGAGGTCGGTCGCTACAGCCGTATGTGGGAACGGTATAACGCCGCGCTTGGGTGGACGTTGGCAGGCGCGAAAGGAGAAAAGTCATGTATAAACTACTAGGTTTGGATAAAGAGGGGCAGAAGGCGTTTAACCGTGCGGTAATTGCGTGCGTTTTAACGAATCTTTCATTACTTCTATCGTTTGTTGTGATCCTCCAGATAATCACGCTCTTTCTTGAATCGGTCGCCGGGGGTGTTGCGCTTGACGTGGGTAAGTTATGGAGGTATTTCGGGCTGGCTCTGGGAGCCGCCCTCGTATACTTTATCGCGTACCGCAACGAATATGATAAAACCTATACGGCGGCGTATAACGAGTCTGAGAAGATACGGGTGGAAGTCGCCGAGCGTTTACGCAAGCTCCCTTTAAGTTTCTTCAATAATAAAGATTTGTCTGAACTGACGACTAATATAATGGCGGACTGCACGACCATTGAACACGTTATGAGCCATGTAGCGCCCGGTTTAGTCGCACATATCTTTACCGCGGCGCTTACTTGTTTACTGCTTGGTTTTTATGATTGGCGCATGGCTGTCGCTCTCTTCGCCGCGTTGCCTGTTGCGCTTGCGCTGATCGTACTATCCAAAGGAATACAGCGAAGGTTCGGAGAACGCCTTGTCGCTATAAAGCTTGAGGCGGCTGAACAGGTACAGGAGTACCTTGAAGGCATAAAAGTGGTGAAGGCATTTGGACTTTCCGGTGAAAGGTCTTCCGCTTTAAAGCTTGCGTTTCATAACATGATGCGTGCGGCTATAAAATTCGAGATTATATGTGGAACCTTCATCGTTACGGCATCGCTTGTTCTCCAAGTAGGGGTCGGGCTGGTAACTTTTGTAGGCGTTACGCTCCTTTCAGCGGGCGCTTTGTCTGCGCTAAAACTCTTTTTCTTTGTACTTATCAGCACGAAGATATATTCTTCCCTAATCGTCGTTTTAACGCTCTTGCCCGAACTGTTCTTTATGCTCGTTTCCACGCGGCGTATGCAGGCGCTTAGGACTGAACCAATCGCGGAAGGAGAAGAGAACATCGAGCTTGCTGATTATAACATCGAGTTAAAAGGCGTTTCGTTTGCGTATCACGACGATGAAGTCGTCAAAGACGTTACGTTTTCAATTCCGCAGAACGGGGTAACAGCCCTTGTTGGCCCATCTGGAAGCGGGAAGACGACGATCTCCCGGCTTATCGCCCGTTTCTGGGATGTGAACGATGGTAAGATTCTCATCGGCGGCAGAGACATCCGCGCCGTTGATCCTGAAACCCTCCTGCGCTATTTGAGCTTCGTGTTTCAGGACGTGGTACTGTTTAACGACACCATAATGAACAACATCCGCATCGGGAAGCAGGGCGCGTCTGATGATGAGGTGTACCGCGCCGCGAAGATCGCCCGTTGCGATGAGTTTATCCACGCGACGCCCAACGGGTATGAGACGATAATCGGCGAGAACGGCTCGACGCTCTCTGGTGGGGAGCGCCAGCGCATTTCGATAGCCCGCGCGATCCTCAAGGATGCCCCGGTCGTCTTGCTAGACGAAGCTACGGCGAGTCTTGACCCTGAGAACGAAGCTGAGATACAAGCCGCGCTTTCTGCTCTTGTCGAAGGGCGCACTGTGGTGGTCATAGCTCACCGCCTGCGTACCGTGGTGGGCGCGGATAAGATCGTCGTGATGGAAAAAGGGTGCGTCATGGAAGAAGGGTCGGGCGAGGCTCTTCTTGCGAGGGACGGGCTGTTTGCGCGGCTTTACCGCATACAGCAAAAGAGTCTCGGCTGGAGTCTGGGGCGGTAAATTTCTCGGCTGTCTCTATACGTGTGCCTTGCTTTTTGGTATAATCCCCGCTATGGAAACTACATTACCTTGGGTTTTAATTACCGGAGCGTCTGCGGGGATTGGTCGTGAGATAGCCCATGTCCTCGCGGGGAAGGGGTGGAACCTCGTCTTAACCGCGCTGTCTCAGGAAAAGTTGGAAGTTCTCTGTAACGAGTTGTCGGAAGCATACGGGGTGGAGGCTATTCCTTTTATGGCTGATCTTTCATTTGAAGACTCTGCGGAACAGTTATACGAAGACTTCCGCGGGCTACGGGACAAGCGGGGGAAGGTGATAAACATAACCTTCCTTGTGAACAGCGCGGGAATCGTACTTTTCGGGGAGAGTGTGGAGTTACAGGAGAAGGCTGTGCCTATGTTGTGCGTTAACGTCATCACTCCTACCGTGCTTTGCGCTCTTTTCGGCGACGATATGAGAAGAAGGGACGGGGGAACGATACTTAACATCGGGTCTCTTGCCGCTAATCAGCCGGCGCCGCTTTTTGCTTCTTATGGAGCGAGTAAGACGTACATACGGAATTATTCTCTCGCCTTGCGGCAAGAGCTTGCGCCTTTTGGGGTGTCAGTTACGTGCGTGCAGGCGGGGTATATACGGACTGAGTCTGATGAGAAGGGCGGCGTTAAGGATGAACGGGACCGTCGTTTCTCGCATAGGAACGGCACGTCCGCTCGTCGCGCCGCGGAGATTGCAGTACGCGCGGCTTTAGCGGGAAGGTCCTCCGTCACTATCGGTGTATTCAACGCGTTTATCACATGGATTTCCAAAGTCGTGCCTCTTACCATCCGCGCTACGATACTTTCGATCTCCCTCTCCATTGTGAACAGAAAAAGAATCTCCTTTAAAAACAACATACGGAGACGTCGTCCTCGGCGCCCCGGTAATACCAAGCGTTAATCCGGTTCATCGGGGGACCTGCCGGCGTGTGGATGCGCGCGCGAATATACCTCTTTCAGGCGCTTAATGTCTACGTGGGCGTAGCGGGCAGTAGTGGAGACGCTCTTATGTCCAAGCATCTCCTGAACGAGTCGTATGTCGCACCCGGCTTTAACTAAATGCGTTGCAAAGCTATGCCGCAACGAGTGTGGGTGAATATTCTTGCCGAGTCCGGTTTGTTCGTCAAACAGCGCGGAATATTGGGCGATAATCCACCGTATTCCCGAAACTGAGAGGGGTTTTCCCTTCATGCTGACGAAGAGTCTATCCGTTGACGGCGTTGCTTTGAGCCGTTCAAATCTTTTTGGCAGATAAGCGATTATAGCTTCCTGCGCCTCCTCCGAAAAGAACACGGGTCTCTCCTTATCGCCCTTCCCGATGACATTTGCACCCGAAAAGTTCGCTTTACAATCGTCAAGGCGGAGGCTCATTACTTCGCTTATGCGCAATCCTGCGGAGTACATCGTCAATATTAACGCCGTGTCTCTTTCTGTCCACAGGCGTTTTGACGTTTCTGGCAGCTCCGCGAATTGAGCCATTTCTCTCTCCCACAAGAAGCTGGGCAGGGTCTTTGGTGTCTTGAGGTTCTTGATACTAGCGCTTGGATCGTCGGCGCGTACTGAAAACCGTATGAGATAATGGAAGAACCCACGTATCGATGAAAGGCATCGGTTCACGCTTATTGCGGAGAGTCCCTGTGTCCCTAATTGTTCCATGAAGAGTCTAATGTCGCGGGTTGCGGCATCTTCGGTCTTGACGTTGTGAGAATGGTTCCACTCGTCGAACTTACCAAGGTCGTTACGATAGGCTCGCAAGGTCTGCGCCGACACACCGCGCGCGTTGGTCAGATAATCAAGATATTCGTTTATTGTAGCCATACTCTTATTCCTCCTTACTCTCTTTACTTCTTATACTTCTGGGTAAATCTTCGGTGTTTTTTAATATCAAGAAGGGGGGCGCGGTTTCCAAAACGAAGTTACCAGCACCCGCCTTTGTGTTGCGCCCCCCTCCGCTCCAGCCCCACGCGCCATCCTCCGTATAAAAAGTGGGGCAAAGCAAGGTAGTTTAGAACGGCAAAAAGGCGCGTGGGTCTTCCGCTACCCCCCAACATACCCGCAGGCTGGAAAAAGCAAGCCGCCTTTATCCCCTAACAGTGCGCTCTACCTCTCAAAACTCCCGCAGGGTGGGCAAAACAAGCCGCCTTTAGTCCCCCACAGTTCACTTTACCCCGCAAAACCAACACAGCGGAAGCAAAACAAGACGCATTTAAACACCCGAAGGGTGCGCTACCCCCCAACATACCCGCAGGGTGGGGAAAACAAGCCGCCTTTAGTCCCCTACAGTGCGCTTTATCCCACAAACCCCATGCAGGGTAGGCAAAACAAGCCGCTCTAAAACCCCCGCAGTGCGCCACTACCGTATAGTATAACCAATTAGTTTAAATTACTCAAGGGCATTTTCACGGGACGCTCATAGGCATAATCGCCGAGCGCGATGCTTGCCTTAACTACCGATTTCGGTATACCCAACAAGTTATTCTATGTATCAAACGACTCATTCTATATATCAAACAAACTGTTCTATGTATCAAACGAGTCGTTCTATGTATCAAATAAGTTATTCTATGTATCAAATGAGTCGTTCTATGTATCAAACGACTTATTCTATGTATCAAACAAACTGTTTGATGTATCAAACGCTCCATTTGGTATATAAACTAAAACCCAAGATAACGGCTTCGGACGAAAGAAGATCGCACTTGACATATTAGTTTATTATATCTATTATAGAAGATCAAGAGAAATCTGCCTCAAATTGCCAAAAAAGGAGAATATAATGAAACGCAAAGCGTTTATAGCGTTGTTTTTATTGCTTTTCGCGCTGATAGTCGCGGTCGTCTGCTCCGCCGTCTTTGGGAGTCGTAAAAAAGTCGAGGAAAAGAAAGAGAAGGAGTTACAGGAACTAAAGGACGTTCTTGTCCCTTTACGTTTCCGCGAGGTTGAAAGGAGCGGCGGCACGATCAAAGCTGAATTCTACTTCTATTCATACATTGAAGACGACATAGATAGGAGTTTCATGTCAGACGTTTTTGAGAAAGAACAGCCCGTTAATTCCTTGACGCTTGAACTAGACGGCGAGGAACTCTTCATAGATTGCCTGCGCTTTGTTGAAAAGCAGGGGGACCTCTTCAAACATGATGTTAATTGGGTGTTTCCTTACCGCGTCTTCACGGATACCATTGCGCCAGACAACGGCATTCTCATATACGATGCGTATGATTCGGATGGGTTCCCGCTTATCTACGACGCACTCAATTTAGAAGGCGAGGCGAAACAACGTGTATCCGACATATTCTCCCAGATAAAACAATACGGCAACATTGCTTCGGATAGCGAGTTGCGTAAAATCATAGCGGGAAACGCAGTGCATGACATAAGCCGCGGTGTTTTGCGCTTTCAGCTTGGCAGGTGGTATGACCTTATCGTACATATTAAGAAAGGCGGCGTTGAATACGTCGCCGAATGAGGGCTTTTATGGAAATAAACCAAAACGTCGCCAGCGTTGTCATGGCTATCTCTGATTTTCTTTCGTCAATACTGACGATCAACGGGTTGTTGTTGTTCATCGTCTTATTCTTCGTGGTAACGGCTGTCTTGTTCTTCTTGCAGAGTCTATACCGCGCGCGACTCCTTGCTTCAGCCGCCAATTTTGGATCAAGGAAAAACACCGCAGGCGCTCTTCTCTCCGCCGTCTTTGAATGTTTCGAGAAGATCATACAGAATTTCGCGGTACTCGTTCCTATTCTTGCGGGAATACTGCTTACGCTCATCCTAACCAGCGGTATACTAAAACTGACAGTCGCGGTAAACGAATTCATCGAGCGTGAGAAGCGTATCCGCGAACTTTCTATCGCAATCAAATATTTAGAGCAAAGCGAGAAAATCCTTGAGGTCAGAGTTGACTCGGTGAATGACGGGATAACGACTCTGCGTTTAAACTACACCGCAAAGAACCCCGAAGGCGATTCTATTCCTTCCGTTGAGTGGAGAAAGGAGATTACCATACAGGGATTTGATATTTATTTTGACTGCCTTGTTCTCAATTTCACCTATTCAGAGATAGCCAATGGGCGTCAGAACAACATCGCCATTCCTTATCGCGTCTTCAGCAACGCCGTTCCTGCCGAGGAAGGCGTTTCTTTGCTCGGCGACATGATGGGTATCGCCGAAGAGGACGATTTTGGCTTCATTCCGCCGATATATGGTGAGCGCCTGAAACAAATATTGTCCGATGAACAGTTCGCAAGGGACATGGGTGTGCGTTCAACAAACGGGAGCGCCCCTCATCGTATCGTCCACGCTGGCGATAGGTTCTCGGTCCGTATTGAACAGTCCGGCGGCGTCAATATATACAACTAATTGCGGATAATCATGTCAAAATGACCCAAACGTGATCTTGACAGTATCTAAAATATATACTATTTTGAAGAAATGAAGACAAAAGCAGACCTTTATCATGGCGACGCGGGTGTTATTCTTAAAGATCAGGCTGATAATACGATTGACTTGATAGTAACTTCTCCCCCATACGCCGATCAAAGGAAAAATACCTACGGCGGTATTCCCGCAGACAAATATATTGAATGGTTTCTCCCCATATCAAAGGAATTATTGCGTGTTCTGAAGCCAACCGGGACGTTTATATTAAACATCAAAGAGCGGGTATTAAACGGAGAACGCAGTACGTATGTCATTGAGTTGATTCTTGAAATGAAGAAACAGGGTTGGTTATGGACAGAGGAGTTTATATGGCACAAGAAGAATAGTTATCCGGGCAAATGGCCCAACCGATTTCGAGACGCCTGGGAACGATTACTACAGTTCAATAAAACGAAACACTTTAGTATGTATCAAGAGGCAGTTATGGTTCCTATGGGCGACTGGGCGAAGACTCGTTTGCTCAACCTGAGTGAAACAGATAAAGTCCGGGACACTTCAAAGGTCGGAAGCGGCTTTGGGAAAAACATCTCAAATTGGCTAGGCAGAGAATTGGCGTATCCAACTAACGTCCTTCATCTAGCAACAGAGTGCGGCAACAAAAATCATAGCGCCGCCTTCCCCGAAGAATTACCGCGCTGGTTTATTAACCTCTTTACGAAAGAATATGATACCGTAATGGATCCATTTATGGGCTCGGGCACCACAATATTCGCGGCGCAAAAACTAAAAAGAAACGCGGTAGGCATTGAAATTCTTGAAGATTACTATACCGCAGTAGAACAATCCCTAGAAAAGGAAGAATTATCTTTGTTTATGGAGGAAGGAGCCGTTTGTGGATAATTTACCGCTAGACTATGTTACCACACCCTTCGGGTGTTTAAAAGCGTCCTGCTTTGACCCTACTGTGAGGGCTTTTAGTGGTAACACACCCTTCGTGGATGTTAAAGCGTCCTGCTTTGTTTCTACGATATAGGCTTTGGAGGATAGTGTACCCTTTGGAGGTGTTAAAGTATCCTGCTTTGTTTCTACGATGTAGGTTCTTGAGAGTAGAGTAACGCTTTTTAATACAGCGAAAAAGACGTTACTGACAAGCAATTCACGTCTGAATATTGTGTGCGTAAATGGCTGTTGCTATGGGAAAGACAATAATCCTGATAAAGGAGCGTATTATAAATATTGCGGGCAGGTCTTTTGGGAGTTTATCGGCGGCGATGAAAATATTTATACGGATATTATTGAACCTCTCGGCTATAAAGCAAAGGAACGTAACGACGATTATATGATAAAATATTCCCAAATGATAAATAGGTTTACAAAAGAGTTCATAGAGTTATTTTGCGATAATAACGGTAGCATAGATTGGCATAAATTAGTGAAATTCAATTCAGGAGAAGATGTATAGGATAATTTGCCGCTAGACTATGTTCCCACACCCTTCGTGTGTTTAAAAGCACCCTTCGGGTGTTTAAAAGTGTCCTGCTTTGTTTCTACTGTGGGGGTTTTGGATGGTAGTACATCCTGCGGGGGTGCTAGAGCGACTTGATCTGACCCGCCGTGCGGGGCGGATTGGGGGGTGGCGGAAGACCCCGAAGGGGTCTGGAGACAGGGGGGCGCACCACAAGGGCGTCTGTGTGCCTTCCTCCGTTTCGGAAAACCGCGCCCCCCTCCAGACCTTGCATAGACTCCGCTTGCTTTAGCAAGCGTAGTCGTCCTGACGGGGTCAGCGGGACCCCCTTTCTAACAATAACCATTGAGAAGTATTTAAACACCCTTCGGGTGTATTTAAACAGGCTATGCCTGTTAAAGAATCAGCATGGCGTCTCCATAGCTGAAAAAGCGGTATCTTTCACGAATTGCCTCGTGATAACTGTCCAAGATGAAGTCTTTGCCCGCAAAAGCGGAGACAAGGAAGAGGAGAGACGATTGAGGCGTGTGGAAGTTGGTGAATAAGCCGTCTATGGTTCTGAAACGATAGCCGGGGTAAATGAATATAGACGTAGACTGCTCGCCGACTTTCAGGCGACCGTTTGAGAAGGCGGACTCCAAAGCGCGAACACTCGTCGTGCCAACCGCAATGACGCGCCGCTTCTCCGACCATGCCTTTTCCACGCGGGATGCCGTGAGCGCGTCAATGGTGAAAACCTCCTCGTGCAAGGCATGGTCTTCAACGTTTGCCGTACGTACGGGAAGGAACGTGCCAAGCCCCACGTGCAAGGTGATAAACGCGGTTTCAACGCCGGATTTATCCAAGGCGGAAAGAAGCTCCTCGGTAAAGTGAAGCCCAGCAGTCGGCGCCGCCGCCGAACCAACGGAGCGAGCGAATATTGTCTGGTACCGCTCGCTATCTATTGACGCATCTTCGCGGCGTATATAAGGCGGCAAGGGAATACGCCCGTAGGCATCGAGCCATACATCGTCTATCGCCGGGGTAAAACGGACCACGTGAGTGTCTCCGTCCCGCCTGACGATTTCAGCCTCCACATTGCCGGGGAATACATATCGGCTTCCGATCCGCCTCCGTTTCGCGCGCGACGCAATAACCGACCATTCTTCACCACATTGCTTTAACAGCAAGAATTCTACCTGAGCGCCGGTAGTAGATGAAACCCCCAAAAGCCGAGCCTTTCTCACGCGGGTATTATTGAATACAAGAAGACTGCCTTGCTCTAAAAAGTCCGTCAGGTCTTTCACAAGGCAATGCTTACGACACTGCGTCTTTCTGTCAAGAAGCATGAGACGACTCGTCCCTCGTTTTTCGGGGGGAAATTGCGCGATAAGTTCCTGCGGAAGGTCAAAAGAGAAATCAGATGTTAGCATAGGAGTTATTATAGCAAATAGCGGCGTGTTCTGAAAGTCCGCCGACTTTCTCGTAACAACCGCTATCGCTTTTTAGAAACTCCATCTTGCGTCTAAGAAGATTTTGTTTTTGAGATGATCACGGGAAAAGGTGCCGCTGTAGCCAAGCACGGTCGTTATTCCACTGAAGGAAAGAACGATACCCGGCTTCACAGTGATTTGATATGTGGAGACGTAGTCCAAGATTGGGTCATAGCCCGGCACTTGTCCCGCGTCAAAGTCTGACACCTTTTGGGCAAGGTAGTAACTGTTGACGTAGTGGGTATAGTTCACCGATAACTCGGCTTTCGCAACGTCAAAGACTTTATAGCTGATATAAGGTTCGATTTGTAGTTGTCCCCAGCTCTCGATGCCATCCAAATCTGAGTTATCACCTTGAGTGAGGATGTATTTTGCTTTTAGCTCGATGTAGAGGTTATTGGTAACCGGATAATCGCCCTTTAAGGCGAAGGTTGATTTGAGTTGCGATATTTTATAATTTAGCCCGTGTTTTGAAAACTCATCGCTCTCGCCAATGTTGCTTATGATGCCGTCAAAGGACACGTTGCCTTTTCCGCCGAAGATGTTGGTCAAACCCACGCCAAAAGCCGCGTTGCCAGCCAAACCAATGGGGTTTTCCTCTACTTCCTTGGTGCGGTGCAAGCCGCCATCACGATCGGATTCACTGTCATCATAGACCGGGTTGTTGTCCCATATAAGGGAAATCCAATAAAGGTCTGCCTTGTACTTTGCGCCGACTATGATGGTGGAGAGGTAGTTGACGGGTTTGACGCCGCTTGCGCCCGGGTCTGGGAAGTTTATACCCGCGGAAATGCCTATGGGGTCAACCCAAAACATACGGATACCAGTGTAACCAAGCCAGTCCGCTCCGAGCCAGCCGCCGCTTGTTATGGGCGTGCCGCCGCCTTGCCCGCCTTTAAGCTGGAACTTGTCCTGAAATAAATCCACCCACAGATAATGATCGCCGAGATGCATAGCGTCATTCCATTTTGCCAGATCGCCATGACCCCACATACCCAACTTCAGCCCATATTTCAGCACTTCATTCTCTTGCTTGAAGTTGAAATCAAGCCACCCTTCACCGTTATAGGTCTCATGTTCCGCGGACGCGAAATACAAGGTGAGGGGATACTCATCCTGTATATTGATCCCGTTCAAATTCCCGCTGTAATCTGAGTTTTTCATCATCATACCTGTTTTTACTCCGCCGCTCAGACTAAAACCATTGTTCAAGTCCACCGCCCAGACCGCCGTTGTCGCGGCAAAAAACGCCGCCGTTAAAAAAATAGTCTTCTTCATAAATTTACTCCTTTTCATAGAAATTGCTTTATTGTCTGTACAAATCTGCCCGCTATCCCTCGATTCCTCGTAGGAATCATCATCCAATTACGTTGTATGCGTTTACAAATACTAGAAAGAGTATGCGACTTTACTCTGGTTGCCGTCATATTTGTTTCCGATGATGACGAAGTTTTCGCCGTTTGTTGTAATATCGGCAATTCTTTCATCGTCGTTAAATTGAGAACCTCCAACGCCCGTTTGTATGGCTTTCCACGTTGACCCGTTGGTTGACTCGGACATCTTTCCGTTATCACCCACAGCAAAGAACACGCCATTCCCATAAGCAATGCCCCACACACCCGCGGAGCCGAACTTGCCGTCTATGTACTCAGACCAAGCTTTGCCGTCCGTAGAGGTTTTGACGCCGCCTTGACTGCCGCCGACAACGAATATGCCGTTTGCAAAGATAACGACATTTACATCGGCGCCGTTCCCAAAAAGGTCGTCGCTTACCCAACCGCCATCGTCTCCGCCAAACCATTTAGTTCCATCTCCCGACCATGTAACCCTGCCGCCTGTACCTCCTCTATAACGGCGCTCAAGTAGGGCGGCAGGTTTACCCAATGAGCATCGCTGATGGTCGGTTTCCATGTGAGATTTCTCACAGAATAACCCGACAGTTCATTTCCAGTAGTAGTTAGCGTTCACTCAATCCAGCCTGTTTCCTTATATCTACCTTTTTATATTAAGAAGGCATAAAAAGTGTCTTGTCAAATCTTTTTTTATTTTTCTTCCCTTGCAATTCGTTCTAAAAGTGTTATAATTGCCCCATGATTGATAGACTTCTTATAGATACATTAACTACTAAATCCCGCGATTTCGCGGTCAGGTGGAAGAACAAGGTGCGTAAGGCGGAACAGCTCAAGCACTACAATGATTTGTCAGATGAGCAATTCATCGAGTCTCATATTGGCTTATATCCGGTACTTGCGCGTACCTTAGATAGAGGGCTTGACCGTTCCTTAGTCGGTGGTTTCTTTGTGGGTATGGGTAAAAGTCGTATGAAAGACGGTTATCCTGTCTCGGAGATCATCTATGCGACGAGTCTTGCTCAACAAGCCGTTATTGAGTATATAATGAACGAGTTCGTGCTTGACAATCCAATCAAGATGTACCAAGCGATGGGGATGGTGGAGCGGGTGGCTCAATTCTTCCTTTTGGGATGTTTCTATTTGACGAAAGGTTTTCTTGAGGCGACATATACAGACATGAACGGTAAAGACGCAGTCTCAGAAACCCTGCTTAAGAAATATTTTAGGGACGATTTCTTTTTTAAACAAAACTAAACGACCAACGGAATCAAAATTCACAACAAACACGAATTATAAATTCTTGGTAGCGGATTACACCTTGAGGTGCATTCACCTTAATCCATGAAAAGCTGTGTAATCCGCATCCCGCGTTGAATTTACTTACTCTTTGGAATTATCAAATTCAGGATAATGCCGACTAGCGCGGCGACCGCGATAGCTCCAAGCTCGAAGGCGAAGCCTCCTATGGGGAAGGCGATTCGACTGCCGCCCACGCCGAGGATGAAGATGATCGACGCGATGATAAGGTTGCGTTTGTCGTCGAAATCAATCTTGTTGACGACTAGTTGCTTCAAGCCGTTGATGGCGATACTCCCGTAGAGTAGGATACATACGCCGCCAAGCACTGGTGTAGGCAATGCCTGCAAGAATGCCCCGAACTTTCCGAAGAGGGATAGTAAGACGGCGATAGCTCCCGCGAATATGAAGACGAATACCGAGTAGACTTTGGTCGTGGAAAGCACGCCGAGGGATTCCCCATACGTTGTATTGCAGACCGAACCTGTGAGTCCGGCGAGTGCGGTCGCTAAGCCGTCGCCTGCGATGGTGCGGTGTAGCCCTGGGTCTTTCACGTAGTCTCTACCCACGATGTCGCCTGTTACGATGGTATGTCCGATGTGTTCGCAGATAGTCGCGAGGGATACAATGGCGAAGGTAACGATTACCGCTAAGTTGAATTCGGGAACAACGAACTTCGGCACGTTGATTGCCGGGGCGTTTTTGATTACCTCAAAAGATATGAACTTGAACGCGGGGTTGACGAAGCCAAGTAGAAAGGTTATCAGGTAGCCTCCGCCGAGTCCGATGATGATAGAGATGCTTGATACGAAGGGTATTTTGGAATAATTTGCCGCAATGGTGATGAGCAGGGTGATTGCGGCGATGACGAGGGCGTGAATACTGTATTCGCCGTTGACCCCGGTTGACGCCATGCTTACCGCGGTGCCCGCAAGCGCGAGTCCGATGACCGCGACCACAGGTCCGATAACCACGGGGGGCAATATACGGTGTATCCAGCTTGGTCCCGCGAAGTAAATTAACAGCGCGATAAGACAGTAGAATACTCCTGAAACAACGGCGCCGCCTGCAAGATACCCCGGGCCATATTGACCTAATACTAAGATTGCAGGCGCGATGAAGGCGAAGGAACTACCGACGAAATTCGGTACTTTGAACTTCGTGACGACAAGGTAAACAAGCGTGCCAAGACCTGCGCTGAAGATAGCGTAAAGTGGATTGATGCCGACTAAGATCGGCACAAGCACCGTGGCTCCAAAACACGCCAAGAGGTGCTGAAGTCCGTAAAACACGCTTTGTACTACAGGGGGTTTGTCGTCCACCCCGTAGTAAACCGATTTTGCTACAGTTATCATTATTTCTCCTTTGAAGGGAAAGGGACTACTTTCAAACATCGCTGTGCGCGGTCGCCTCACCGTCTGTCCCCCATGCACACCCGCGCATATACGGTTGTGCTTCCCTTCAAAAAATAGAGACGGTAAGATCGCGCAATCGCTTGATCGTTCCGTAGATAAGCGTATCATCAGATTACAAGAATCCGCCTTTTTTGTCAAGGGCTCACACAAGAATGTCTGCGGCTCAAAATATTATCCACAGACCGCCTGAATGTGCTGTCAAGTCTATTTGGCGGTATATCAAACGGTTTATTCTATGTATCAAGAGACTTATTTGATATATCAAACGGGTTATTCTATGTATCAAACGACTCGTTCTATGTATCAAGAGACTTATTTGATGTATCAAGAGACTTGTTCTATGTATCAAACAAGTTGTTTGATGTATCAAACGAACCGTTCTATGTATCAAATGACTCGTTTGATGTATCAAACAACTCTGGCGGGAAATAGAACAAACAGTTCTATACGCCCACAAATACGTTCTATATATCAAACAACTACTTATATATACCGTATGCTGTATTAGTAGCGGCTAAAATGAATACATATTGAAGGGATAACTAAAGCAGGCATTAGGCTTGCGCGATTGTTCCGCCGCCGACGACCGTATCGCCTTCGTAAAGCACGACGGCTTGCCCCGGCGTTATAGCCCGTTGATGTTCGTCAAAGATTATATGTAGTGTATCAGCGTCCGTCTGCTCTACCAATGCGGGTTGTTCTTTCTGTAAGTAGCGGGTTTTTGCCGTAACGCGGAGCGGTTTATCGAGTCTATCGCAGGTAATAAGGTTGATCGCAACCGCAACAAGGCTTTTCGTCCAGAGCGATTCGTCCTTGCCTACCGTGATTGTGTTGTCTTTCGCGGACTTCTTGATCACATAGATCGGCTCGCCAAACGCAAGCCCAAGTCCTCGCCGCTGTCCGATGGTATAACGGATGATGCCCTTGTGCCTACCCACGACCGCGCCGTTTTCATCAAGCATATCGCCGCAAGGCGCGGGGCATCCCCGTTTTTTCTCGATGAAAGCGGCGTAGTCTCCATCAGGCGCGAAACAAATATCTTGGCTGTCCTTCTTACCCGCATTCATAAAGGCGTTTTCTACCGCAAGCTGTCTCACTTGTTCCTTCGTCAAGTTCCCAAGTGGGAAAAGCACGCGCGATAGTTGTTCCTGCGTCAACGTATATAATACATAGGACTGGTCTTTCCCCGCGTCAACGGCTTTCTTTAACAGGAAGCGTCCGCTTGCTTGTTCTATCCGCGCGTAATGACCCGTAGCGATATAGCTGAAATCGAGGCGCCGCGCCTTTTCAAGGAGTCTTTCAAATTTAAGATAACGGTTACATTCTATACATGGATTCGGGGTGCCGCCTGTTTCGTAGGTCTCAATGAAGTTATGGACAACGAACTTTTTGAAGTCGTCCGCGAAATTTAATACATAATGTGGCATATTGAGACGAAAGGCGACCGCCTTCGCGTCTTCCACGTCAGAGAGGGAACAGCACCCGCTGGGCGGCGCAACTAAATCTTCGGAATCGAAGAGCTTCATCGTAACGCCAGCACATTCATAGCCGGCTTGTAACATAAGCGCCGCCGCAACAGAACTGTCTACCCCGCCCGACATAGCGATAAGGGATTTCTTCTTTTTATAATACATTATTTATGAATGAACTGATTCTCTAGCTCCACTTAATCAAGCCTGTGCGGTAGGGGTGAATCAACGCATCGTGCTTGGGGAGAATACGCACGGTATGCCCCTGTATGCCCGTGTCCGCACATTCAATACGCACTTGATACCGATAGACGCTCCCCTCGTTGCCAAGCGGCTTCATCTCGGAACGGTGGGCGTTCTCAATCCGCCCGTTCTTGCTCGAAATTGCCCCGTAATAGAGTTCTACCTTAATCTCATCGGGCGTGAGAGACGCGAGATCAATGGAGGCTTTCACGGTCAGTGAGTCGCCCCTCTGCATAACCGGCTTTACGCTTGATTCGATGCTGATGATCTTTAGTTGATTCCAAGCTTGATCGAGTTTCGCCATATAAGCCGCTATGGACTTCGCCTCGGTATAGCCGTCCCGCGTCATTGTCCGATAGTTCTTGAGCGCGGGGAAGTAAAATTGGTTGGAGTAATCCATGAGCATACGGTGGGAAGACATGGACTGCCCAATCTGCTTCATGTCAGCCTTCATGCGCTTTATCCACTCGCGGGGCAAGCCGTCGCGACCGCGCTGGTAGAACAGAGGGATGATGTCGCGTTCAAGAAGGTCGTAGAGGGCTTTGCTTTCCACGTCGTCTTGTAGATTGGCGTCCGTGTACTGCTCACCTTGCCCAATCGCCCAACCAACTTCAGGGTTGTAAGCTTCATCCCACCAGCCGTCCAACACCGAACAGTTCAGGACGCCGTTCATGGCGGCTTTCATGCCGCTGGTGCCAGAGGCTTCGAGTGGTCTGCGCGGCGTGTTGAGCCATACGTCCCCGCCGCTGGTGAGGTATTTGGCGACCGTCATGTCATAGTTTTCAATGAAGACGATGCGGCTGGTAACCTCGTACTTCTCGGCGAAGTGGATGAGTTCGCGGATGATTTCCTTGCCGGGCATATCGTGGGGGTGGGCTTTTCCCGCGAAGATAAGCTGAATTGGATGGTCGTTGTCTTTGACAAGGCGGAGTAGGCGTTCAGGGTCGCGGAGTAAGAGGTTGCCGCGCTTGTAAGTGGCGAAGCGCCGCGCGAAGCAGAGGGTCAGCGCATAGGGAGAGAGCGCGTCCTCGGCTTGCTGGATTCTGCGTTCCACCGCGCCGGTGCGCTGAATATGCCGCTTAATGCGGTCGCGGGCGAAGACGACGAGGCGCTCGCGGCGTCTTTCGTGTGTGCGCCACAGCTCTTCGTCTGAAATGCGGTCGATGCGCTCCCATATACTCAAATCGGTTGGTTCATCTTGAAAACGGGGGCCGAAGTAACGGTTGAGTAATTCAGTCATGCCGTTTGAAAGCCATGTTCGGGGATGCACGCCGTTGGTAATGTGGTGAATCGGCACTTCGTCAAGCGGGAGACCAGGCCATAGCCCTTTCCACATCTCCCGCGATACAACGCCGTGGAGTCTGGCGACTCCGTTTGCGTAAGCCGCCATTTTCAGGGCAAGTACGGTGAGACAGAAGGTTTCATGGTCATCGTCGGGGTTGACGCGACCGAGCGCGAGGAAGTCCTTCCATGAGATGCCCAGAATGTCCGTCCATCCGCGGAAGTATTTCTCCATAAGCCCAATGTCAAAACGCTCGTTGCCGGCTGGAACCGGCGTGTGTGTGGTGAAGATATTAGTGGGCCATACCGCTTCACGGGCTTCGTCAAAACTGAAGCCTTTCTCTAGCATGATTTCACGAATACGCTCCAGTCCGAGGAAGGCGGAATGTCCTTCGTTCATGTGGGTAACGGCCGGGTTGATGCCCAAGGCGCGCAGGGCGCGGACGCCGCCAACGCCAAGCAGGATTTCCTGTTGAATACGAGTCTCCACATTCCCGCCGTAGAGAGCCGCGGTAATGTTACGGATGTCAGGCGCGTTTTCATCAATGTTCGTATCCAAAAGGTAAAGCGAAGCACGCCCGACTTTAACCTCCCATATCTGGGCGACTGCGGTTCTGCCAGCCAAGTCAACGGTAATCTTGATAGGGTTGCCGTTTTTCCCGACCTTTTTCTCGACAGGCATATTATACCAATCGTTTTCTGGATAACTTTCCTGCTGGAACCCGTCTGCATTCAGTTGTTGGACAAAATAGCCCTGCCGATAGAGGAGGCCTATGCCCACGAGGGGGAGTCCCAAGTCGGATGAAGTCTTCATGTGGTCGCCTGAGAGGATACCCAAGCCGCCCGAATAGATGGGCAGACTGACGTCCATGCCGTATTCCATTGAGAAATACGCTACAACGTCGCGTTTGGTGCCTTTGTACCAAGTTTCTCCCTTCTTGTACTTGAGGAATTTGGAGTAAACGGCGTTGAGAGCCGCAAGAAAGGAGTCGTCGTTTGCGGCTTTGGCGAGGTGTTTCTGGCTCACCATACCGAGTAAACGGGTAGGATTTTGCTGTGATTGGAGCCATGCGTCGTAATCCAAGCGAATAAAGAGCTGAATGGCGTCGAAGTTCCAAGATAACCAGAGGTTTCTGGCTATTTCTTCCAATGGCTTTAAGGCATTGGGGAGTTTCGGTTTAACCGTATATGTGGAAATATTCATAGCTAATAGAGTATGATTATATTACAGAATTGTCAACTATCACGAAAAGGAGGAAAGAGCGCAAGCAAATAGCAAATAGTAGAGGGCAATGATGTCAAGTCCTGAAAAAGGTTGACAAATATTTAAGCGACCCTAGAGTGCATTTTTGCAGGCGTCTCATAATGCAGAGCCAAGTGGGGACGCTTGGTGTTGTACAGGAACACCGCCTCAGCGATCGCCGCCAATGCCTGCTGCTTATTCCGAAACGCACAGCCGAGCGCGTATTCCTGTTTCAATATCCCGTTCAAGCGTTCGGCACGGGCGTTTTCGTAACAGTGCATTTCCTCGGTCATGCTGACCGCAAGCCCCCTGGCGGTGAGGCGTGCGACATACAGGTGCGAGCAATACTGGCAGCCGCGGTCTGCATGATGTATGGGGAACACCCCCTGCGGGAGTTCCGCCAGCGCCATGTCCAGCGCGCGCACGACGCCTTCGCTTTCCAGCGTATCCCCCGCATGATAGCCGACTATCTTTCGAGACCACATATCCATCAGCAGGCTGAGGTACAGGAAACCTTCGGCGGTGCGGATATAAGTGATGTCTGCCGCCCATGCTTGATTAGGCGCGGACACCTCCAGCCCTTTGACCAGATTGTGAAACACCGGCAGGCTGTGCCGCGAGTTCGTCGTCTTCGGTATGCTCGGAAGCCTGTCCAGCAACAGCCCTTGCCCCCGCAATACAGCAAAGAACTTGTCTCGTCCTAGCTTTATCCCTGCTACAGCCAGTTTCGGGCTGAGCATATGTAACAGTTTCCGTCCGCCGAGCCGCGGCTGGACCGCCCGCTCCGCGCGCACTAACTGCTCTATCAGCCCGCTATCTACTGTCCGTCGCTGCCGCTCCTGCCACACTTTATAATAATTCTGCCGGCTCATCCCGACTTTGGCGCACAACCGCCCGACCCGCAGCGCCCCGCTCATTCCTGCCCTCTGGTCTTGCGCCGCCCGGCAAGCGTTATGACGTTCTTTTTTTTAGCTCTTCTACACTTGTCCCCATAAGCTGGCACGCTATATCTAAAAACGCACTTTCAAGACAATAGTCCATGTGCGCGTCCGCCAGCGCCGCTTCCAGTTCCCGTATCCGCCGCCGCGCTGCCTTTAGTGCGTCTAGCTCGTTCATCGTTTCCACCTTTATCCTTTTGGGTAGCATATCCTCCCGCCCGTACTGCTTCAGCCACCTGCTGAGTGTCGAACCTCCGCGAATACCATTCCTGCGCTTCGCTTCGTCTAGGCTCTGATACTTCCCACTGCCCACTTCCTCCACCAGCCGTAGCTTAAATGCTTCGCTGTATCTTATCATATCTCGCATCTTTCTGCTCCTCTGGTGTCTACTTTACTCCAGGACGCGACAACATCGCGCACATCGGCAAAGCCCTCCACTCTCCGCTGGAACAGTACACCCGCCCCAAGCCTCACCACATGACCGCTTATAACCACCTCATCCAACAAAACACACCCCTGTTTCAAAAGGAAGGTAAGAAGTGGGACCCGCTCGGCTTTGTCTTTATGACACCGGCGCCCTACCCGCCGCGGCGCTCCAAACCGCCCTATTTGACCCCACCGCCTTAACCGCAGTGGTAACTTGGGACGGCACGACCGGCGACCCCACCGACAAAGCCTTCGTCGTGCTTTACGATGATGAAAGCAAGCGCAGCGTTTACGCGGTGGAAGTCGCCCGAAGCGCAGGCGCCGCCACCCTCGCCGCCGCCACCTTTGCAAACGTCTCGGCATATAGCGAAGTCTATGCGTATCTAGCCTTTTACCACATCAACCCAGACGGCTCAGGCGCTAATTCCAACACCACCGTGCTCAAAGCGACACCTAGTTAAGACCAACCAAAGACCAACTAAAGACCAACCCGCCAAAGGCCCCCGTTGCCATGAGCGCCAACGGCGATAAACAGGCGCTTGATCTCCTCCCTCCCTGTGAAAACTCGAATGTGTTTCTTTGTCTCCTAAACATTGTCTTGAAATATGGCGGTACTAATAACCGCAGTGCCAAAAACAACTTATTTATTCTTTTGCGCTTTATCTCTTGACATCATTTTGAATATAGTATATAATTTATACAAGTGAACGCAAAATAAACGCATATATTCTAGGAGCGAAATCGATGAAACCAAGAACATTTTTCCCCCTGCAAGCCCGCGGCAACAAAAGCAGGCTTGCAGACACAGGCGGGACAGCACAAGCCCAGTGGAGGACTCGCCGATGACAGAGAACAACCGCGAGACGCTCCAATTATTCGATTTGATGTTCAAGTATATGTTGAAAGAGGCGAGTCCGCCCGCGCTCGTGCATCTCATCAACGGACTATTCGGAACCAGCTACCCGCCTGCCAGCACGGTAACATTCGACGCCACCGAGAGCGTGAGCGCAGACGCCGAGAAGCTGGAAAAGATAACATCCGATATGATAGTAACCATAGCCGGCGACGCATTCTTAATCGAGGCGCAAATCGGCGATGACGAGAACATTGCCCTACGGGTGTTTCAATACGGCTTCGCCCACAGTCTGCGGCACAAGACGGACGCCGAAAACGTGATAACGCTGACGCTCCCCGCGGCGCGGATAATATATTGGGAAACGACACGCAAAACGCCGGACAAAGTAACCCTGCGCTTGCTCTTCCCCGATAAAAGCCCGCACGATTATGAGATCGAGGCGTTTAAGGTGTTAAAGCAGAGCGTGGCGACGCTGGGCGAGCGGAATATGGCGTTATTATTCCCATTTTACCTGCTCAAGTTCCGCAAGGCAGTACGAAAGCCGAGTACGACCAGCGAGCAACGGAAAAAGCTCGCTGGGGAGATGAAAGCCCTCTTGCGGGAGTTAGCGGACATGGTGGAGGAGAAGCGGGCGGCACGCCTGTTAAGCGGCGGAGACGCGGCGATGATATTAGAACGCATGGAACAGATGCACGAAGAATTGTATCGGACCTATGCAGAATTCGAGGAGACGAAGATGGAATTACAAGAACGCTTAAAAACCCACTGGCAAGATTATCTACAGCAAGGCGAACAAAAAATAATCGGGCTTATGGAACAAGGCTATAGCCTAGAGCAAATCAAGAAACAACTCATGCAGGAATCAGCGCAGACGCCGCCGCAGACGCGGTGAGCGGGCTTCGGCAAACAGCGGCGGCGCGTCCCCCTCCCCCAAACGCCGCGCCTAAAATTATTTGGAGATGGGGGGCGTTTTACACCCCGCCCCGCGAAATAATTTTTAACGGACACCGCCGTTCCCACTCGCCGCCTGAAATGAGGAAATTTGTTGTTATGCACTCTATTATTTATTGAATTTGCCTTGCATATAATATATAATATATGTTAATAAACGCAGAACAAACACATATATTATAGGAGAATATCCATGAAAACAATAGCGTTTTCAAACATGAAAGGCGGCGTCGGCAAGAGCAGTCTGTCCGGCGCAGTCGCGGCGGAACTCGCCCAGCGCGGGGATACCCTGCTGATAGACTGCGACGTGCAGGCATCCCTGTCCGGCTGGCTCGCCCCCGCCGCTATCGGCGCGGAACTCGCTGACGTGCTCTTTGAGAAGACGACCATCGCGGACGCGATAGTCCGCACCGCCCAGCCAGGGCTGGGCATCCTGCCGAGTTTCGGACTCGGCGGCGAATTGAACGTCTTCGCGGAGAATCAGGCGGGGCAGAAACACAACTGCCTCCGCAAGCTCGTCCGGGATGCGGCGGCGCTCGGCTACCGTTATTGTATCCTCGATATGCATCCTGACTTCGGACCCCTGGAACGCGCCGCGCTAATCGCCGCGGATGAGGTTATCGTCCCGCTCATGCCAGATGCCTTCGCGGTGTCTGGCTTCGAGATCTTCTGCGACCGGCTCAAACGCCTCCGCGCGGACGAGGAGACGGACAAGCCGTATTTCTCCCGGATCGCCGTCAATGGCATAGACGGGCGCATCAAACTCCACGCGGTCACCATAGCGAAGATGAAAGCCGCGGCGCGGGACGCGTTCACCTTTTACGAAATACCGGTAGACCCCTGTTTCAGAACCGCGCAGGACGCGGGGCTGACGATTCAGGAATTGTCCAACGTCAAGAAGGAGACGCTGACCGAAATACGCCGCCTCGCGCGGGATATAGGAGAATAGGAGACAACGATGGAAAACAGACGCAAAGGCGCACCCGGTGCAGAGGGGGTAACAAGCGCAATGCAAACGGCAGTGGAAGCGGCGACGGTCCGCGCGAAGCCGGGGCGCAAGCCCCACGAGCCGAAGGACTACGGCTTCATCACCCAGCGCATCGAAAAGATGCGCTACGAGGAACTACAAGAACTCTTCGGGGGCAAAGGGCTTGCGATGGCGACCGCGGCGAATATGGCGCTGATGTACATCGCGGACATGGTGGAAGCAGG
>JAISCD010000022.1 GCA_031265825.1 Treponema sp.
CCCCCCCCCCCCCCCCCCCCCCCCCCCCCCCCCCCCCCCCCCCCCCCCCCCCCCCCCCCCCCCCCCCCCCCCCCCCCCCCCCCCCCCCCCCCCCCCCCACCCCCCCCCCCCCCCCACCCCCCCCCCCCCCGCGCCCCCCCACGGCTACTAGCAGAATAGGCGCATAGAGCTGCTATACGCCGCACCGCGCGGTATTCCGAGGCGAGTAAGATTCATGTGTCGTTGTCGTTTAAACATAAGAATATAGTTATTTAGAATACACATTAGAAGCGAATGAGCTGACCGACAACCCCAACGATTTACGCGCACAGGTCGTCAACGTCTCATCCCTCAACCAAAGCGACCTCATACACCGCATCATGAAGATCGACGCGGGGCTCACCATCTCGGACGTAACCAGTGTGATCGAGGCGGCGAAGCAAGTCATCGCGGACGTGATCGCGGAGGGGGCGTGGTCAACACGGAGCTGTTCAATGCATTTCCCAGCATAAGCGGGGTGTTCGACTCGCCTGACGCTCCCTTCGATCCCGGTAAGCACAAGGTACACATCAAACTCCAGACCGGGGTCGCCCTGCGTACCGCGGTCGCGGAAGTCAAGACGAGGCGTGTCGCCGCAGTGGTAACAGGCACCGTGATAACGGCGGTAACAGACCTGAAGACCGGGGCGATCAACGCGACACTCACACCGGGGCATGACGCGAAGGTGTCCGGGGTGAAGTTGCGGATAACGGGAAGCGACCCGACCGTGGGGCTGTATTTCGTTCTCGCGACAGGAGACGCGGTGAAGGTGGACATCTCGGACGTGGTGGTGAACAACTCGTCAGAATTGATAGTCCTAGTCCCCGCTCTGCCCGCTGGTGCTACCGCGTACGCATCGTAACGCAGTACTCCTCCAGCCGCCTCTTGAAAGTACCGCACACCTACCTTTTCGACAAAGAACTAACCGTGAACTAAAGCGAAAGGGCGACCCCAAAGGTCGCCCTTCTGACATCTCCGGCGTAAGCCGGCGACTGGCACCAACGGCGTTAAGCCGGTGTCTGACACCACGTAGTAAGCCGGTGTCTGACACCACGTAGTAAGCCGCTGTCTGACACCACGTAGTAAGCCGCTGTCTGACACCAACGGCGTAAACCGATGTCTGACACCCCGGCGTAAGCCGGCGACTGACCCCAATGGTGTAAGCCGCTGGCTGATACCCCGCCGTAAACCGATGTCTGACACCACGTAGTAAGCCATATCTGACACCACAGCGTAAACCGCTGTCTGACACCAACGGCTTTACGCCGCTGTCTGACACCGCGGCGTAAACCGGCGTCTGGCACCCCGTAGTAAGCCGGCGGCTGACACCTACGCTGGAGAGATATTCTCCACTATGCTGGAGAGATGCCTTCCACTACACTAGAGAGACGTGCTCCACTATGCTGGAGAGGCGTGATCCACTACGCTGGAAAGATACCTTCCACTATGCTGGAGAGACGCTCTCACCTACGCGTGAGAGCAAAGTGGTGGGCAGGCGGACGGGGTCAGCGGTACACCCTTTCAAACAGCACCTCCGTATGAAGTCGTTAAACACCCGAAGGGTGCGAGATTATTTGCTTTTTGTGCTTTTAAATGACCGTATAAAGTATCGTTTTCGTAATTCGTTGTAACTACTTCTCATTTCCAGAAAGTTGTCCATCGTATAGGAGGGCGCAAAACGTGCCACGGCCGCATAGCGGTAAAGCGTATAAGTCTGATAGTTTTGCCTTGCCCATTCATGTTCAAAACCATCAAGCGCAAAACGCGGTACGATTCTCTGACGCAGGCGCTTACTCGCATGACGCCAGAGAAAAACAGCTTTCTTGCGAGGGTTTATCGACAGTTTCGACAGGATAAGGAAACGCATTTTCAAGAGAAGAAGCATACATAATGTCGTAAAAATGAGAACAACACCCCTGTATTTTTTGACCAGCCTTATCGCGTCTGCCGCCATTTTCACCAGCCCACCTTGAGTGAGATCGCCGACTGCTTGTTTAGACTTCAAAAGTGAATGGTTTTCCAAAATCTCCTGCATGAGACGACTGAACAATTCCGGATCCACACCTTGGGAGAAGGTGAATTCCTCGCCTGCGGCGAGCGTTTGAGATGTGGGGTCAAATTCAATCCAGCCGAATGACGGGAAGAATACCTCTACCCAGGTATGAGCCATGTCCGAGCGCACCGGGTAATAGTTGAACACATTGGTTTCCGGGTCAATGAAGAAACCCGCGGCGACACGGCAGGGAATACCTATAGACCGTAGTATTAAGGCGAAGGCAAAGGCGTAATAAGAACAATAACCTTTTTTACTGTCAAACAAGAAATAGGCGAGCTGATCCCCATCCGGGGCGATTCCCGGTTTCAGACTGTAAACATACTCACCATACTTGAGCCTGTTGTAAACCGCGGCTATCTTTCCATTCACGCTCTCTTCATTACGGGTGATTTCTTCGGCAAACGCCTTGATTCGTTGATCTCTGCCGAAGTCTGTGTAAAAGGCATATTCCTCAATGCTCAAGCTATACCCTGCTTCACTTTCTTCCTGAAGAATATCTTCCCCCAAGTCTTCATAGACATCATTAGGAACCAAACTTTTCACCGCATAGGCTGAATTGAAAGACGATACGTCCCAATTTTCAAAAGGCGTCGCCTCAATTGGCTGATTCATCGCAATAAATGCTTGAGAGTCAAAGTTGACGATGTAGTATTCCTGTTCCACAATGTCGTTTTTCTTTGCATCTATGGGAAAATCAGGAGCAAATTTCGTAACAAAATTCGGCAGAACCGCAGGCTGTGTCTCCTGATCCGCGTCTGTTCTGAAGAAACCGGTAGCCTTCTTATAGCCACTCATCACATAACGCCGTAACAGGATGCCGCCACCCTCTTTTTTCACGATGAACATAAGATCATCATTCATGCTGATTTCACTTTCCAGCTTCAGAATTTGAGAGAAATCAAACTTGAATATTTTAGGTTGGAGAAGACCGCCGGACTGGCGACTTGCGGCTTCTTGAGAAGGTTTTAAGAACAAGAAGCCGCTTAATACAACCAAAACCAGCACCGTAAGAATCGCGACCGTTTTCTCGATAGTTTTCATCTTCAATTCCCGATGTGATGAGAGAATGAAAGCAATGAGTTGTAAGAAAATAATAGACGCAAATAGTCCAATCATAAGGACGGGTAAAGGATATAGGTCTTCGGTTTTAGCCATGCTAAAAATGGTGGCGAATAGGATGTCTGATGCGAGAATTTCTCCACGAAAAAAAGTTATTGAGCGGAGTGCAAAAAAGGTGGTGAAAACCGTCCAATAGAAAGGTATCAGCGCGACAAAATAATTGCGGTCAATATGGAAAAGTAAGGAGTCTAAGATAAGAGCAACATCAGTCGTTCCGGGAAAGAATGAGCGAGGTAGACTGATGATAAATCGAATAACCCATGGGAAAGATGCCATGACGAGGAGAGAAACAGCCGTCTCTCTCCTCGTCGTAGATTTTTTAGATAAAAAAACAGCGATAACAAAGCCAACAAGTACGATAACGATAAAAGCCCACGAGTCAACTAAATCTTTGGCGATGAGTCGGAATTGGTAAAGTATCAAGAACAAAGCAATTGAACGTAAAATCATTGCCTTATCGTTTTTCATTAGATTATCTTCAAACAATCCTAGTTTTAGCGGCGTCCGTTATCTGATTCCTTGATAGGATACTCGTACCTGTTTATAGATGCCTTCGCCTTCACTTTTAGTTTCGACATCTGCAATATCGTTGATGGTAGTATGAATCAATCGCCTATCAAAAGGATTCATAGGTTCGAGCAAGATAGAAGTTCGGGTTTTCTTGACCCGGTCCGCTACCGTATAAGCTAGACGCACAAGGGTTTCCTCTCTGCGTAGGCGGTAATTTTCGCTATCCAGAATAACGCGAGTCTCACCATGATCAAGCTTATCCGCATAGAGATTCACTAATAACTGTAAAGCATCTAAATTTTTACCTTTTTTCCCAATCAAAATAGAAGAATCTGCCGAGTCGATCTTAAGCCCTATTTTGCGACTTTCGCGGAAAGCTACGCTTATCTTTCCCACGTAACCCATACGCTTGATGATATTCTCTACAAACAAAATGGTGTCTCTCTCGAAATCGTTTTGCGCTTTAGGGTGGATGGATGGCTGATTCTGTGTTACAGCTCCTTCGACGCGGGCGACTTTCATGGAAGAGCCACCTTTCTCTTCCTTTTTCTTCAACGGTCTCGCTTGCGGCTCGTCCATGTGTACCTTGATTTTTACAAAGCCCTTTTTGAATAGACCGCCCCGTTGAGCTTCAACTATCTCAACATCAAAAGCATCTTTTTCGATACCCAATTCGACCATAGCTCGGTCGATTGCTTCCTTTTCGGTACGGCCCTCGAATTCATATACCATATATACTCCTTAGGGAGTGGAGAGTAAGGATATTATTTAGAAAGTTTCGCTTTGTATTCCCAACTCCCATTCCCTTTCTTCTATAGAAACCTATTTCTTCCTCTTTTTTACCTTAGGCGGCAACTTAGCCGGCTGTTTTATGGATGATTGTTCAGTATTCATTGTCGCTTTCTTTTGTGCCAAAAATTTATTAATCAACAACTGCTGAAATAAGGACAGGACGTTAGACATTATCCAGTAAAGAAGCAAGCCAGACGGCACGTCATACAACACGAAGAAAAACACTATCGGCATGGCATAGAGCATTATTTTCATCTGCATATTATTATTTGTCTGCCCCGGTGTCTGTGTTAATTTACCGTAGAGTAGCTGAGATGCCACGTAAACGAAAGGAAGCGCCCGAATCGCGGTCCATCCCAATATAGGAAGATAAAATCCATCTGGGAAATTCCACACAGCTTCCGGTAAGGACAGATCAGGAATCCACACAGGAATAAACATAGCGCCACGCAGATCAAAATGGTTATTGAACAGATTGTACATAGCAAAAAATATGGGAATCTGTATGATGAGAGGGAGACAACCAGACATGGGGTTGTAACCTTCTTTCTTGTAGAATTCCGCCATCTCTGCATTCATTTTCTGAGTATTATCCTTATACTTTTCCTGAATTTCCTTGATTTTTGGAGCAAGCGTCTGCATTCGCAGAGTAGATTCCGACCCTTTGCGCGTCAGAGGGAAGAATATGATCTTCACAAGCAATGTAAGCAGGATGATTGCCACGCCGTAATTCGGGATAAGGTTGTAGAAAACCATGAGCAACCATTTAAGCGCAGTTTCAAGTGGGGCGAGTATACCAGATGTATCAGCAACCTTGATGAGGTCCATATTCGTGAGATTAAAAGCATTCTTTCCATTATTATAAACAGCGAGAGCTTCCTGACTTTTGGGACCCAAATAGAAGCGATACTTGTCTTCGGTTTGGGATATATTCAAGGATGGACGGACAATGAAAAGTCGTGACGCAACCGCAACACCCATTTCTTTTTTAGCGGAAAAGGCTATGTCGTACTGCGCGGGATAAGGGAGAGCGATAAAGGTGAAGTATTTACCTGCAATGCCTGCCCACACCGGTCTGTTACCGATGATGGTCGGCGTTCCATTGGCATTCACTTTTTCCAACTTTCGTTTACCGTTTATGTATGTGTAGTAATTACGGTACTCATAGCGCTGGTCGAGTTTTTCAAATTTCGGTCCGATTTGTGGACCGAATCCAAGTGTATATGCCGTACCAGAAAAATTGAAACCAGAATTCTGCTGCCCGTTTAAGATGATCGCCAGATCGAACATATATTCATTAGGCTTGAACTCATAACGTTTCGTCAAACGGAAGGTATTTGTACCGTCCTCATTCGCTATCTTGAAATCGCGGTAGAATTCAATAATATTTTGCGAAGGTTGCCGCATGTTGAAAAATGCGGATACAGGAACTGTATCGATACCGCCGAAAGCTATGCTGAAAGCATGGGCTTCCTTTTCGCCTGAAACTATCATCTCTACGAAGTCTTCTTTGTCATTATGCTCTTTCAGCTTATATGAAACAATATCGCCGCCTGCGTTGCTAAAAGTAACTACGATCACTCCATTGTCAATAACAATACGCTCTTCGGAAACCGGCGCAGAATCTACGGCAGTTTCTGTGGGTGAAGCCAGAAACAGACTCGTTTCTGCGTCGGTTTCTTCGCCCACGTCCGTGTAAGGTACACTTTCCGATAGCTGATCAGATACGGATTGTTCAGCCATTCTTTCTGCGATAACCGGCGGAGTCGGCGGCGGAAAGAATATCCCTTGAATAACGTAAAACACAACGATAACAACTACCGACAGCGTAACGGCTAATATTGTTCTCTTTTCCAAATGAATACCTCTACAATTTTCATGTTATATCGAACCTCTTGACTACATAAATTTATAAAAAACATCTGATTATGGGATGGGCTCTTAAAATTTCCCATCTATGGCACCGGGTCCCAACCACCTACATGGAAGGGATGACAGCGTAATATGCGCTTAAATGCTAAAAAACTTCCTTTAAACAAACCATATCTCTCAACCGCCTCAAAAGCGTATTCAGAACAAGACGGCGTGTACCGACAATATCCAGGAAATAATGGCGCAATCGTATATTGATAGAGACGGATTAGCAGATGTCCAAGCTTTCGTCCGATATTCATATTCTCTAACAATCCCCTTTCTTAAACAGGATCATCAATTGTTTCATCCGTTCTTCGACGGAAATATTATCCATCGGGTAGACCAGCAAAACCAAATCGAAACCCTGCCGTGTCGCGCTTTTAAGATGCCTGTACGCCTCGCGGCTTATACGACGCGAATGATTTCTCTTAACCGCATTGCCGAATTTTCGCGCAAAAGCAAAAGCTATTCTATTCTGCTCAAGCTCGTTCTGTAGGATAAACAACTTCACGCCCTGACAAGAAACGCATCTACCTTTTTTAAAGACTGCGTTTATGTCAGCCCGCTTTTTCAGACGCTCGTCCCATGTAAACCGAAAATCACCGTCGACACGGGAGATGCTATAAACCATATCAATAAGGATTCTTTTCGTCTGCGACCGTCAATTTCCGTCTGCCTTTTGCCCTACGTCTCTTCAATATAAGTCTACCACTTCGACTAGCCATTCTTGCACGAAACCCAAATTTTCGGTTGCGTTTTACCTTGCTAGGTTGATATGTCCTTTTCATAAACACTCCTTACTTGTTGCTATGTTTCCGCATGTAACACGGTAAACATATATTAGAAGATACTATAATGGAAATTACAAAAAAGGTCAAGAGAGGAGACAAAGTCAGCGAAAGAATTTACCGATTTGTCATGAATAGAATGAGCTTTCTTTCTTGACAAAATTTGTTTTATACATTATAATTATAAAATCTAATGAGAGATTAGCTCATGTGGATAGAGCGTCAGCCTCCGGAGCTGAAGGTGGCAGGTTCGAGTCCTGTATCTCTCATAATATATATCCAAAGATTATTCTTCTTTTCGACAACGTTTCAAACATACTTTCCCCTGCTTGACATCTTTCATTTTTAATGATAGTCTCTTTGAGAGCTTTACCGGAAGGAAAGGAGGTGATAACATGGCACATATCGTAACCGATGATAGTGAACCTTTGGAAAAGGCGATTAAACGTTTCAAACGCATGGTAGAGAAAGAAGGTATCATCCGTGAATTCAAGAAACGTGAATATTATGAAAAACCATCCACTATTCTTAACCGCAAAAAGAAGTCGTTCCAGCGAAAATTATCTAAAAAATCTCGTAGAGGCGGACGAAGCGGACGTACCGAGTATTAATATCCATAAATACGCTCATTGGTAAATACACCAATGAGCGCCGCTCCTTGACTGTTAAAGTTAATCATATTGAACAGCAACTTGACCCAACAAGAACATATCGTTATAATTCTCGCATGATTTTATACGATCCCGTTATAACTACAGTTCACCAAGACTACGGTGTTATGATCCCTATATCTGCTTCTCGGGCGAATAAGATAATTGATTTTTTAAGACAAAACGAAGCATTAGATGACAAGACAGAAATCTACAACCTCGCGCAAGCCGTGTCAGTCATTGGCGCAAGCGGAGACATAATCACCCGTGCTGATCTCGAACAGACCCACGATAAAAACTTTATCGCAGACCTCTACGGACAAGGGCTTGAAAAACGCCTACTTACCGCGTGGGAACTCATCGACAAGGACGGCAAACCGAACCGTTATGAACCAGAACGGGCAAGGAAGCCATTGTCCGCGCTATTTGGCGTCGTGCTTAAACAAGTCGCGGGAACATACCTCGCTTGTCGCCTTGCAATGCAAGGGGTTGACCGAGACAATTTCTGCTATTACCTTGGTGGAGGAATGCACCATGCCCGTTATGACGCGGGCGCGGGCTTCTGTCTATTGAACGACATCGTCATCGCGGCGCAAAAAATACTTACCGAAACAGACTCAAGCCTCGTATGGATCATCGACGTTGACGCACACAAGGGATGCGGAAGCGCAGAACTCTTGCAATTCGCCCGTAAAGTCGGAAAATTGGGCGGTGAAAAGAATATCCTCAATCTTTCCATCCACATGGCTCATGGCTGGCCTCTTGACCCTGAAACCATCGCCGAAACGCCTCCCGGACGCGCCCCGCTTATCCCCTGCGATGTTGAAATCCCCATCGGCGAAAATAGGGAAGCCGAGTATCTGCAAGAACTCAAAGAAGGCGTCCGCAAACTTGAAGAGCTTTCGGGCGGACGCAAACCTGATCTGACCATCGTAGTTGATGGGGCAGACCCTTATGAGCACGACGGACTCCCCTCAAGCAGGCTATTGCGTCTCTCTTTGGAACAATGTGTTGAACGAGATTTATTTATATACAAATATCTGCGGGAAAGGGCGATTCCTTCCGCATGGCTCATAGCGGGCGGTTACGGAGAGCGGGCATGGGAACCTCCCGCACACTTCGTGTGTTTAACGGCTTCTTAATGGTTGTTGTCCGACACCCGAAGGGTGTTAGACGACTTCACAATGGGTGTTGTTAGAAAGGGTGTGCCGCTGCCCCCGACAAGCGAAGCGAAGTCGTACAGGCATAATAAGGAGGGGGGCGCGTCTTTCCCTAAACGAGGACTGCACACAGGCACCCTTGTGGTGCGCCCCCTGTCTTCAGACCGCTTGCGCGGTCTTCCGCCACCCCCCCAACCACGGGTGTCTAACACCGCCCTCGCATCCCACGCCCCGATACCTGACGCCCCCCGCTCGTCTTTCCTCTTTGCTCGTTACTCTTTCCCTATAAAAAAGGAGCGGATTTGACCGCTCCTTTAGAGACTTATCGCAAAACTAGCACGCACAACGCCGATGTCTGACACCGCCTCACCGCCTTTCCTCTCTTCTCTTTACTATTTGCTCTTTTTCCCGCCCCTGCGCCGCCGTGTGCCTGACACCCGCGCCTAGCCTCCGTGCCCTGACACCGCCCGCCCGTCTTCCTTTGCTCATTACTAACTGCTAACTGCTCATTGCAAAAGGCGCAGGGGCGCCTTTTGCCTATTCCCAGCCGCCCGCCGAACCGCTGTCCAGCGTTACGCCGACATACGCCGTGCTGTTGCGCTTCTTGCTTCCTGAATAGACATAGACCGCGTGTCCATTGCCGCTAGTCGTGGTATTCTTCAACGTACCGCTTGCGTCTGACCCGTAAATGACCCCGCCCGCCTGCTTAGTAAACGTCCCGTAGACAGATACCCCGCCGCCCTCGTCGGAGGCGGAATTGCCGCTGATCGTCCCGCCGCTCTGCGTAAACGTCCCGCCGCTCACATCCACTCCGCCGCCAGAGCGGGAGGTGGAATTGCCATTGATAGCCCCACCGCTCTGCGTAAACGTCCCTCTACTGGACACAGACACTCCGCCGCCACTACCGCTTGCGGAATTGCCGCTGATAGTCCCACCGCTCTGCGTAAACGTCCCGCCGCTCACATCCACCCCGCCGCCGCCCCAATCGGCGGAATTGCCGCTGATCGTCCCGTCGCTCTGCGTAAACGTTCCGTTGCTCAACACAAACACCCCGCCACCGTCCCGATCGGCGGAATTGCCACTGATAGTCCCGCCGCTCTGCGTAAACGTCCCGCTATACATAGACACCCCGCCGCCAGAGCCGTAGCCAGTGGTGGAATTGCCGCTGATCGTCCCGCCGCTCTGTGTAAATGTCCCGCCGCTCACAGACACCCCGCCGCCGGAATTGCCGCTGATCGTCCCGCCGCTCTGTGTAAATGTCCCGCCACTCACAGACACCCCGCCGCCGGAATTGCCATTGATAGTCCCGCCGCTCATCGTAAACGTCCCAGATACATACACCCCGCCACCCTCTTTGGCGGAATTGCCGCTGATCGTTCCGCTTTCCATCACAAGCGTTCCCTCGCTATTCACCTGCACCAGCGGAGACGTATTCCTACTCCGCCCCCGCAAGGACACATTGTTTCCCAGCATCAAGGTTACGCCGCTTCCCACCGTAAAGAGGCGACCGTTTGAACGCAAGCTAACCGTCCACCCCGCGCTTCCCCCATCAAGGGTTATATTCACCTTCTTCCCATTATACGAGAGCGTCTTGGGCGCGATGGTCTCGTTGTTCTTTAAGATAATGGTATAATTCCCACCGTCTGTCGCATTCTTGCTGATCCACTTTAACGACTCGGCAAGCGATACGGATAAAAACGTAGTCGTCAACTTCCGTGCCAGACTCTCCATCACACTTATCCCATCGTCCAACGTTTGGTAATCCACGGACTCGCCTATTACTTGCGCCCCGGACTCAAGGTTTATGATCGCCGCGTTGAACATATTCTGGTTATCCCACCGCCGCGCCACCACCGACAGCGCCAAGCGCGGGTTCTCCCCCTTGCCTATGTCAACAATATTCTCGTCCGCGGTGAGTCCGCTCCGCTGGTTCGTGTATTCCGCCTTCGCCTGCTCCAGCGTCGCCGTGCGCGGGTATACCGCGTATTTCCCGCTCTTGATGAGGTTGATAGATAGTATCTGCGCCAACATATCCGCAACCTGTGCGTCAGTATCCGCGCCCAACTGCACAGGCGTTATCGCCAGCTTCTCCAGCCGCGAGGCGTCTATCTTCATCGCCTTGATGATGTTCTGAGCCATGCCGGGCAGCTTGCCTTGTATGTCCCTTCTATCTACGTAGGTCTGCATATCCCCCGCCACCTGCCGCAGATCGTCGATCTTCAATATCGCAATAGTCAAGAGGTTTTGACTGCCCAGCTTGCCGATATTCCCCGTAAGCACGTAGCTCGCGCGGAGTTGCTTCCCAAGAGCCACGATAGTATCCGGGTCTGTCATGCCCGTATTACGCTGAAACCTCTGCTCGCTATTGACCGCGCTCGTGATGCTCGTGCGAGGAATAGGCGTGAATACCGCGTTTAATTCATTACTGAACGAGAACAGCTCCGCGATGATCTCGCCCTCTTCGCCCGTGCCGCCGGTAAACGGCAGAACCGCCAAATTATCCTTGGCAAATGCCGCGTCCACAACCACAAGGTTATCTTTGTTACCTCTTGCGAAAACCACATCGGTGAACGCAAGCGCCAATAATACAACCGCTAACTTCTTAAAAATCATAAAAACCTCCACACAGCCGAAGGCTGTTTAACAACTTCTTATGTCTGATACCGCCCTATAAATAAAAAGGGGGCGTTCCGACGAGGGTGGCATATCACCGCCCCGCTGTCGCGCCCCCTCCGCGCCTTCCGTTAAGGCACAATCGCGTGAACGATAGCGCCCCAGGGTCCCTTCTCGTCTTTGTTGTTCTCCCAGCGCAGGCAGAAATACACCTTCCGTCCTTGGTTATCCCCGGTAAACGCAAAGGTGCGCGGCGTCCGTGTCGCAAAGTCCGAGTTACTCAAGTCCTCCGCCTTCGCAGGCGCGTCCTCCCGTTCCTCCCAGCGGATTTCCGCGCCATGCACGCCCTTCGGCTTCCCCCGTTGCTTACTCGCCTCGTCCCAAAAATGCACAATCAACCGCGCTGGTATTGACGTGTCTATCGAATATTCAGGGAAGGTCGTAGGAACCGGCACGGGTGTAGGCGTCGTGTCGTGAATCGGAATCCGCATCTCGTCCCGATCCTTGTCGCTCACATAAGGACTGTAGAGCAGGAACGCTTTGATGAAGGCGCGAAGCGCTTTTTCAAACGCCGCCCGCGCCCGATTCCTCTCCGCGATGTCAACCGCGCCCTTGTTCGGGGCAAGCGCGCGGGCATACGCGGTTTCAAACTCTGTTTGCAATGCGAGCAGTGGATCAAATACCGCTGATTGTATTGCAAACGCCGTGAGATGAGTCTGCACATGATTGAGCAGGTTCTTCTCCCAATCTGAGAAAGCAGAAAGACTCTTTGGAATAGCCATGATAAACTCCTCTTAGATATTGATTCCCGACCCTACGGTCGGTAAAAGAGAACATAGTTAGTGGAACTTGGAATATGCCGCGCGTGCCATCGTGCGAGCCGCGCGTGCCGTAGTCCGAGCCGCGCGTGCCATCGCACGAGCCGCGCGTGCCATCGTGCGAGCCGCGCGTGCCGTAGCACGAGACTCGCGTGCCATCGCACGAGACCCGCGTGCCATCGTGCGAGTCGCGTGTGCCATCGTACGAGTCGCTCGTGCCATCGTCTGAGACTCGCGTGCCGTAGTCCGAGACTTCCGGGCTGTAGGACACTAGTCCAAGTGTAAGAGACAACAGCCTGAGACTCGCAGAACTCGGCGTATAAATCGGAGAATAACGCACACACGATAAGCGGCGCGGGGTGTTTGTCTTGTTT
>JAISCD010000106.1 GCA_031265825.1 Treponema sp.
GAATTCATGAATTCAGTTTTTAAATTCATGAATTCAGTTTTAGAATTCATGAAATAAACTTTAGAATTCATGAATTCAATTTTAGAATTCATGAATTCAGCTTTAGAATTCATGAAATAAGCTTTAGAATTCATGAATTCAGCTTTAGAATTCATGAAATAAATTTTAGAATTCATGAATTCAGCTTTAGAATTCATGAAATAAGTTTTTAAATTCATGAATTCAGTTTTAGAATTCATGAAATATATTTTAGAATTCATGAATTCAACTTTAGAATTCATGAAATAAATTTTGAGGAGGAATGAAAATGAGAAGTTTCATGTCATTTGGAGAAAAGAATTTTTCGGATTTCGCCGAAATTTTCACGGAAACGACGGAGGATCTCGCCACGGTGCTGGGCATACCGGCAGACGCGGCGACGAATGTAAAAGCGCTATGCACCGCGTATCAGGCGGCGTATACGGCGTGCGAGGCGCCCAACGCGGGTCCCATAGACCGCGAAGACCGCAAGGAGAAGCGGACGGCGCTAGAAGCCGCGATACGCAGGATCAAGAACGCGTACATAGACGGAGACCCCAAGGGCGTGGTGACCAACGAGATTCGGATGAAGTTCGGACTGCCACCCAAGGACGTGATCCACACGCCTGTGGAGCCGCCGCATGAGATACCGGCGTTCTCGCTGGAGTCAGGAGGGTACTTGCAAGTAACCGTGACGCACCCCGCGAGGCCAGCACGTTACAACGGGGCGGTGTTGTTCTACCGGGTAAGCGATGAGCCTGTTACGAGCCACGAGGAGCTGACATCGTCGAAGTTGCTCACGCGCGTGAAGGAGACGTTGGTTTTCAAGGACACGGAACGGCTGAAGACGCTGTCCGCGGCGTTGTGCTGGGAGAATGAGAAGGGGCAACTTGGTCCCGTGTCGCCAATACAGGTGATAACCATCGTTTAACACCCGAAGGGTGTTTAAGGACTTCATAATGGTTGTTATCCGAGAGGTGGACCCGCTGACCCCGCACCCTTCGGGTGTTTAACAACTTCACAACGGGTGTTGTTAGAAAGGGAGCGCCGCTGACCCCGCACCTTTCGGGTGTTTAACAACTTCACAACGGGTGTTATTAGAAAGGTAGCGCCGCTGACCCCGCACCCTTCGGGTGTTAGACGACTTCACATGGGTTGTTGTACGAAAGGTAGCGCCGCTGACCCCGACCTGACGGTTACGCTTGTAAACAAGCGGAACCTACTCGGTGTCCGAGAGAGCGGGACACTTTAGAACACCCGGCGGTGCGCCGCCGTGGATAGCGGCTGTGGTACGTGCAGTATTGCGTACACTAACGTCTACGGCGGTGTGCCGCCGTAGTTAGCGGCTGTAGTACGCGCAGTCATTGCGTACACTAACGTCTACGGCGGTGTGCCGCTGTGGATGGCGGCTATAGTACGCGCAGTCATTGCGTACACTAACGTCTACGGTGGCGTACCGCCGTAGTTAGCGGCTGTAATACGCGCAGTATTGCGTACAATATTAAGAATGGAGGAAAAGAGAATGAAAAAGCTGAATAACAAAGTTTGGGAGAGAATTATGGTAAAGAAAGTGATGTTGAAGAAGGTGTTGGGCATCGCGGCGGTTATGTTAGGAACGCTTGTTACCGCGTGCAGTGAATCGGAATCCGAGCCGGAACCGAAGCCCGTGTTGTGCGAATGTGTGGAAAAAGAGCATTGGGACGGGTGCGATTGTCCTGCGGACGCGGGGAAGTGCGATTGCACGGTTATTGAATACAAGACGCTGACGAATGGCATCCGTGTTTATCGCGGCGATGGCGTGATGGGCGAGCAAATGGACGCGGCGGTTGTGAATGTGCAGAACGGTTGGGACGGATTGGACACGGGCGATGCGGCATTGATGAATGGTAAGATAGAAAGAATTATCATCGTGTCTGGGGCGAATGGCTTGGAGGCGGCGGACGCGAAATGGGTTGTGAAATTGGGAGCGACTCAGGACGCGGCGGCAATAACAGCGGTGTTAAAGAACTATCTGGACACGCAGATCGATCCCGTGTTGTGCGAATGTGAGGAAACCGAGCATTGGGATGTGTGCGATTGCGGCGCGGGCGAAGAACAATGTGCTTGCACGGTTATTGAATACAAGACGCTGACGAATGAAATCCGCGTTTATCGCGGCGATGGTGTGCCGGGCGAGCAAATGGACGCGGCGGTTGTGAATGTACAGAATGGCTGGACTGGATTGGACGCGGGCGATGCGGCGTTGATACAAGACAAGGTAGAAAGAATTATCGTCGTGTCTGGCGCGAATGGCTTGGAGGCGGCGGACGCGAAATGGGTTGTGAAATTGGGCGCGACTCAGGACGCGGCGGCGGTAACAGCGGCATTGAAGAACTATCTGGATACGCAAATCGATCCGCTCTGCGTATGCGTTGAGAAAAACCATCTAGGCATTGGCGAAACCTGCGAATGTGACGGGCTACGCGACTGCGATTGCGGATTGCAGGTTTACGGCACGCTAGGCGATGCCGCCAATACGCCGATCTATCGCAGTGGCGATGTTTCCGACACCGATATGGCAACGGCGGTTGCCAATGCGCAAAGCGCATACAATATGTTAGATGATGGTAGTATAATGCTCTTAAATGGTAAAATAAACGAAATTCATATTATACCCTCAACAGAGGGGTCGGCCTACTTTTATAAAAATGTTGGCGGACAATTGATCTTGGGATTCCAATCCCATAGGAGTGTTAACGTTATGGTGAATCAGATGGTACGTGTGTCCAGTGGCGCTCTAGAGGCGACAATCTCCCAAGTTCAAGCAAACAACTCTGTTCAATTGGCCTCGTTTATGCCGGCCTCGCTTGACATGAAGCATGATATGAAATTTAACTTTGGAAAGAATCAGACAAGGGTGGTACCGTCCCTTGCCCAAAGCCCGAAATCCCTAGAATCAAAAATTATCAGTGCGCGGAACCGCTTGGCGAAGCACATTGTTGCCGGCAGTCGGAATCATGTCCATATGAGTAGTTAGCAGGTAGCAGGTAGTAGTTAGCAAAGGAAGACGGGCGAGCGATGTCAGGGCGCGAGGGCTAGGCGCTGGTGTCAGGCATCGGGCCTGGTGTCAAGAGCAAAGAGCAGTTAGCAGTGAGCAAAGTGAAGACGGGCGAGCGAAGAGCAGAAGATCAAAGCGCGGGCTACCTGCTACCTGCTACCTGCTAACTTGAACACCGCGCAGGCTCCGCGATTAAGAGGCAATCCCCAGCGTTTCTTTAATTGCGGTTTCTAACAATCGGGAATAGTTGATACCTTCCGCCTCAGCAACCTCTTTGAGCCAATGCGGTATAGTAACCGTGGTCTTTTCCCTATGATTGTTGATTTCATCTTTGACAATATCAGGATAAACGGACACGGGTACAATCAAATTGCCGGATACGATTTCGGGTATTTTGTCAGTTCGCGGTGGCGGCGTTTCGCCATCTTTCTCCATACCATAGATATGTAGGGACAATGCTTCTTTAGCCATTTGCAAGGCATGGTCAAAATCATCACCACAGGAAATACAGCCCGGAATATCAGGAAAATAGACGCTGATTCCCGGACTTTCATCAGTCTCAAAGACTGCAAGATATGTAAGCTTACGCATGGCAATCTCCTCTCAATTATAAAATTACAGCCCAGCCTGTTTGAGAATACTATGAAGGGTACCCTTCTTTATATCTCCTCTATGGTTCGGGACAGTCACGCGACCCTTTTTGACAGAATGTTTAAGTTGGACATGAGAACCGTTCCGCTCATATACAAACCAGCCATCATTATGCAAAAGTTTCAAAACTTCCCCTACCGTCATACAAGTATACGTATGATTTATACATACGTCAAGGTGTCAAGTCCTGAAATAGGTTGACAACAACGGCGCCTAACAACGAGTAGGTTCCGCTTGTTTACAAGCGCACCCTTCGGGTGTTTTAAAGCGTCCTGCTCCGCCCTTTCTTCTAACAACAAGTAGGTTCCGCTTGCAAGGCAAGCGTAACCATCAAGACGGGGTCAGCGGTACACCCTTTCGGACAACACCCCGTGTGAAGTATTGAAACACCCTTCGGGTGAGCGTAACCGTCAGGACGGGGTCAGCGGTACTACCTTTCAAACAACAACCCGTGTGAAGTCGTCTAACACCCGAAGGGTGCGGGGACAGCGGTACTACCTTCGGGCGGCGGTGTCAGAGGCGTGCGTACAACGAGAAGGTTCCGCTTGCAAGGCAAGCGTAACCGTCAGGTCGGGGTCAGCGGGTCTACCTTTCGGACAACAACCATTGTGAAGTATTTAAACACCCGAAGGGTGGCTTTTATCTTTTCTTGTAAATAAATATACTATAAATATGCCCACTGTTGGAAACGCCAGATACGCACAATACGCCCAAATACTCGCTTTCGCCCTGCTCTGCGCCATAAACGCCTTTATCATAAAGCCGTTAAACGACCATTTGCAGAGCCGCATTTCGATCCTACAAACCACAGTCATTGGACAAGTAGAAACGATCTTGCGCCGCGACGTTTCCTATGACTCCATCGGCGCAAACCTCCTGAGCGTCGTTGATGTAAAAAACCTAGTCATACACAGCGACGACACGACCCCCCTACTTTCCATTCCCCGCTTAAAAATCCAATGGTCAATCGCCGTACTCATAAACCTCCTGTTTGAAAAGAACTATGACGCAATAACCACGATCATCGGACGCATCATCCTCGAAAACCCAACCATCAATCTGGATATGAATCGTGACAAAGACATACTAGACCTCTTAGCCTCTCTGCAAACAGGCAAGACGCTGGAATTGGCGGAAGGACTTCCGCTTAACATAAGAGACGGCGCGGTGTTTATCACCTCTGAAGACAACGAATGGATAACCACCACAGGCATACAGCTAGAGGCGCGCGTGGTTAAACGCGGAATAGCGTTTAAGGCGACAACAAGCGGCGACATCACCTTAAACGACACATCCGCCTCAGCCTCAATCGTAATATCAGGAACCACAAGCGCGGACTTTAAGAACATAAACGCCACAGCGACTCTCCTATCCTTCTCAAGCGATCTCTTCTCTTTAAGAACCATGTCCGCAAACCCCGCGCTCAAGAACGCGGCGCCTACGGCGTTGTCTTTCAATATAAACGCCTCAGAGGAGAATATAAACGCCTTCACCATAAGCAACCCTTACCCTTTCGACCTCTCCCTTGATTATCAACCCCAATCCAAGGAACTGTCCCTCGCGCTCTCCGCAGAGGACTTCACGCCAGCAGACCTTGTCTCTCTTTCTGGAGACTTACAGGAATTCCAGCAGTACCTAGGCGTTACGCTGTCTGGCTCCGCAAGCTTTGCTATGCAAGACAGCGGAATCCAATACACAGCGTCACTCACCGGAAGCCTCCCAAGCGATTTCCCTACAGGTAAGGCGAATTTTGTTATCAAAGGACGAGGCGATGAAAACTCCGCCGCTTTGAACGAAGTAACCCTACAGATACCCAAAGGCGTCTTTGGGTTCCGTGGTTCCGTAGCCTATTCGCCGCTTGCCCTAAACGGCAGAGTCTCTGTCTCGAATTTCGTCCTTGATAGGTATAAGCGGGCAAACGCAAGCTTCATCGTAACCGCGAATACAAAGAACGCCTCCTTACGAGGAGAATACGCCTTTCTTGACAAGACTATCTTGAAAACCCCTGAACTCTATGTCTCCTTTGGAGAGAAGAGTTTGGATTGGTCGTTGTCAATAGAAGACATCTTCTTTGAAGGAGAGGAGGATGAAAACGAGGACACAGGAGAGGAAGAAAAGAAAATAGCGGTGGACGGCATGTTTGATTACAACCCCCAGTACCTAGACGCCCATCTTGTTCTGAACGATGTGGCATTGTCAAAGCTCGTTGACGCGGCTAAATCATTCATCGTTGTTCCAGAGCTACCGCTTGTAGAAGATATTCTCGACAAAGCCGTCATTCGTACAGAGGCGTTTTTCTCCACGGACTTTAGGCGCATCTCTTACAATGTCCCAAATATCAACATTGAATACCACGACATTGAGAAAGCGCGGAACATCGTCTTGATAAGCTCGCTGGCAGGAACAGATAGGCGGCTTGATCTTGATATTGAGCGCATAGCTTGGGATAATGGTAGCGTTGACGGGAGCCTATTCGTGAATTTCACCAGTCAGAACAACACAAACTTCGGCTTGTCCTTCTCATACTTACTGAATAATTACAATATCCAAGGCTCTATCATGGATAAGTCCATTAGTATACAGGGTTCTTACGGTATCAACGCCTTTCTGGTATTAGAAGATGGGGTTTCTGGTTATATTGAAGCGGTCAATATACCGTTCTCTTTTCAAGAGAGAATCGCCGCCTTGAGCGTCAAGACCTTCTTACGGTACGAGACAACGGAGTCTTGGTCAGTTGACGTTGAGAATTTCGAGGTAACAAACCTCTGGACCCCGATTTCCCCTTCAAATACGGTCAGATTCGCGGCGTATATAGACCAAAACGGGGTTCAAACACCCACCGTCTTCTGGAATGATGGAATGAGCGCCCTGTCCGGGGGACTTTCCCTAGACTACGCTGGTCTCTCCGAGATCGCTGGTATGCTCTCTTTGTCAAATGAGACAGGAGAGGAGACTTACCTGTTAGACTTCTCCTGCACAGACGTGCTTTCGGAAAGCCGTTCTGTGCAGGCGCATCTGCAAGGCGTAGGTATGAAGGCGGCGCGTTTTACTAAAGACGCCTATGACGCGACGGTTTCTGGGAATGTGGATATTGATTGGCGGAGTCTTGAAGACTTTACAACCTACGTGGAACTGTCGTCTGTATCCGCGACAGTAAACGATGTGAGTGTTCGTTTGAAAGGCACGGCGAATATTGACGACAGCTCTGCTGAAATACGGGACATTGAGGCGTATTATGGTTCCCTCAGCGTAAATATCCCCTCTATGCAGATGAATCTTGATGGCAGACACGTGGAAACAGCGATGATGGTCGCCGGGACTGCCTTAGGCAGGGCTGTGGACCTTGGGTTTACGCTCGATCTGGACTTCGATACACCGATAGATTCGTGGAGCGGCGTGGGGCGTATAGTTGACGCTTTTAAGGGACGTCTCACGGTAGACAACGCCCGCTTCGACGCGCTGAAGATAGAGTCGCCTTTTACTTTCGATTTCTCCCATGTGGATAAGACTATGAATATCACAGGCGGACCAGATGGTATGTTGCGGCTGAGTATCGCGGACTCTGGCGACTTCTATGCTGGGCTTTCCGCGCCGTTCCCCATACGAGGATCACTCAATGGTACTATAGATGCAAAGAACATTGACGCGGTTAGCCGAGACCTCTACATAGACCTCGCGGCTCTCTGGAAGCTTATCCCACCTCAGAAAGATATAGCGCTCGCGGGCGGCTTCGTCAATGCAAATATAGAAATACGGGGTCCCTTGTCGTCTCCTGAATTCTTTGGGCAGGCGGTAGGTAATAGTGTGTGTATTCAGGTACCTACATACTTGCAACACGACATCAGACCTGTTCCTATGATCGTGATGTTCAACGGAACTAATATGTCATTTGGTCCGGTACTTGCTTCTATTGATATGGGCTACGGCATGGTCTCTGGCGTGTTTCATTTTGACCGATGGGTGCCTGACGTCTTTACTATAAATATAGCGGTTGAAGAGGCAAACGCCGTTCCTTTTGCCTTTGACATCATGGGCATCATAGCCTCAGGGGATGCTTTCGGCGAATTGGTCCTTGCCCAAAGCGACGGTGTTTTTCAGGTGAGCGGGGACCTAACTGCGGAGAACTCCGAAGTAACGCTCAACGGCGACGAACTCGAAGCCGCGCAGAACCAGCCGATGGACGCAGACTTCCCCTCAATCGTGAATATCACGGTGCGAACAGGCAGTAAAGTTGAGTTTCTGTGGCCTACCGCGGCTTTTCCCCTCATTCACGCTTACAGTGACCAAGGCGTTTCCTTATCTATACAGAGCGATACCGTAACAGGGCGTTTCGCGCTTGAGGGGGATGTACGACTGCGGAGCGGGGAGATATTCTACTTTGAGCGGAGTTTCTATATCCGCGAAGGATTACTGAGGTTCAACGAGAACGAGGTACGCTTTGAGCCGCACATCTCGGCGCGCGCCGAAGTGCGCGATATATCCGATGAAGGCGCGGTTACTATCTCCATGATTATTGACAACGCACCGTTGTGGTCCTTCAACCCGCGCTTCGAGTCCAACCCGCCACTTTCACAGATGGCAATCTTTGAGATACTGGGTCAAACCATGATGGGCAGTGGCGATGAAGGCGGCAGTTCAGGACGCTTGGCTGGTCTTTCCTCGCTGACGGACATGGTTGCCCAGATACAAGGCGTGCGGCGATTGGAGAGAGGACTGCGGAATTTGCTTCATCTGGATATGTTCTCCTTGCGGACACAGGTCGTGCAGAACTTTCTGTTCTCTTCAATATTTCAGTCCTGGGATCAAGATAGAGAGCCAAGCGGATATGAACCGATAGAAAGTTCATCAAGACCCGGTAACTTACTTGACAACACAACTGTTTTTATAGGTAAGTACTTAACTAAGGATTTGTTTGTTCAATTGATGCTTTCCCTGCGCTATGACGAGGCTAACCGCAGTTTAGGGGGATTGACATTGGAACCCGATTTCGGGCTAGAATTACAAAACCCTCTTTTTGATATGCGGTGGAGCCTTGTTCCACTTCATCCAGAGAACCTATTCGTTAATGATATGTCATTCACATTGACATGGAGTAAAAACTTTTAACTAGGAGGGGTGTATACGCCCCGCTTCCTAGAATTGGAGATTTATTTGAAGTTTTCTAAACGTTTCTGTTTGCTTTTATCGCTTATAGCTACAGCCGCCTTCGCCCAAGAAGAATGGTATGAAGGACAGCCGATTAAGGACATTATCTTTATCGGTGTAGAACATACGGACCTTGCTGATTTGGAAGGCATAACCTCCCAATACAAGGACAAGCTTTGCAATTTCGACGCCATTCTTGCGCTTCAAGATAAGCTTTATGCGCTGGAGTATTTTGACGAAGTCATCGCCAACCCCGTGCCTTATGATAACGCAAGAACCAGCGTCAGAATCGAGATCACGGTGCAAGAACGCCCTCTCATAACTAAGATAGTCTTCTCAGGCTATCATAAGGTCAAGACGACCGACTTGAAGGCGGTCGTTTCCACTAAGGAAGACGACGTTGTAAACGAGATCAAGCTTGACAGAGACCTCGCCGCCATCAGAAGTAAGTATGTTGAAAAGGGCTTCCCCTCGGTACGAGTGCGTTACGAAATTACGGATACCAAAAGAGGCGCAAGGAAGAGTGGGAAGATCGTTACGTTTTACATCAACGAAGGCGATAAGCTTACCATAGAAGCCTTTGTCTTTGAAGGCAATACGTTGTTTTCGTCTAAAACCCTCCAAGGGCAACTCACGTCAAAGGTAAAATCGCTTGCCAATGACGGCGCATACTCGGACGCGAACATCATTCAGGACAGGGCGGCGCTCATCAAATATTACCGCGACCGTGGCTATATGGATGTGCAAGTCGTTGACATTGCGCCGATCCGCCGAACAGACCCCAAGAAGGAAAACAACATCCTCCTCACCATCACGTTTAATATCAGAGAAGGACAGCAGTACCGCTTCGGCGGCGTGGAGATTGAAGGAAATGAGATATTCTCGACGGAAGAGCTGTTGTCCCTTGTCCGCTCGAAGCGGGACGAGGTTATAAACGGCACGCGCCTTGACACGGACCTCAACCGCATAGCGGAACGCTATTATGAAAACGGGTACATCTTTAATACCATCGATCCACAAGCTGTGCGGAACAACGACGTACTCTCCTATAGGATCACCATCGTGGAACGGGGGCGGGCGCACATCGAAAGCATCGTTGTTCGGGGCAATGAGAAGACTAAGGATGAGGTTATCCTCCGTGAAATTCCTATGGAACCGGGCGATATATTCTCACGAACAAAGGTGATGGACGCTATGAGAAACCTCTACAACCTTCAATTTTTCGCCAATGTTCAGCCTGATATGCAACCTGGATCCGACGAGAACTTGATGAACCTCATATTCAACGTCGAGGAACAACCCACCATGACCGTACAAGCAGGACTCACCTTCTCTGGCACCGCGGACCCGAATGAGTTCCCTGTCTCAGGCTTATTTAAATGGTCTGACATGAACTTCATGGGTATGGGGAATATGTTTGGCGTTGAGCTTAACGCATCGACCACCATACAAAGCGTGAGTCTGGACTACACCCAGCGCTACGCATTCGGTCTGCCCATGTCTTTGGGTTTTGATCTGACGTTTCAACACGCGGCTCGCAAGTCCGCGACAGACAACGCGGCTCCTTATTTCTATGGAGACGAGGACGGTGCGTATCCTGACGGCTTCGACTCTTATAACGACTACTACAATGCAAGCAAGATACCGCCGGCGGAGTACCTCATGGATTATACCCAATGGAAACTCTCGCTCGGCATCTCCACCGGCTACCGCTGGGGAACGCCCTTTGGCATTTACGGTCTCGGCGGCGGCGTGAGAATCGGCGCTGTGGTCAACACCTACGACGGCGGCATCTACCGCCCCTTCGATCCCACTATACGCAACCGCAACAACCAGATAACGCCCGCGAATTCCATATTCGCAAACACCTACCTTGATGATCGCGACATCTACTATGATCCCACAAAGGGCTTCTATGTAAACCAACGTTTCGGGTTCTACGGCATATTCCCCATTGAACCTGAGCATTACATCCGTTCCGACACCAAAGCCGAGTTCTTCTTTACGCCTATCAACATTGAGGTAACGGAGAAATGGTCGTTTATGACGACTTTCGGTGTCCATTCTGGCTTGTCGTTCTTATTTCCCCATCCTTTCAATGACAAGCCTATTGTGGAGAACGTGAACAGGCTCGCCATTGACGGGATGTTCAACGCGCGAGGCTGGAGCGGCGAGTATTCCAAGAAGGGTTCCGCGTTATGGGAGAATTGGGTAGAGATGCGTATTCCTATCGTGCCGCGTGTGCTTGCGCTGGACTTCTTCTTTGACGTGGCTGAGGTTCAGCCTGATTGGGCGACCTTCTGGGCTGGCGATAACTTCGTTGACAACCTGCGGTTCAGTTTCGGCGCTGGGATGCGCTTCACCATTCCTCAATTCCCCCTGCGTCTGAGTTTCGCAAAGCGTTTTAGGATAACAGACGGCGCGGTTGAATGGCAGCGGGGCGCTATCTGGACTGACAACAACCCGAACTCTGGTATAGACGTGGTACTTTCCTTCGCCCTAGCGACCTACTAACAGGCGAAGCCTGTTTAACGGCTTCTCAACAGGCATTATACGAAAGGGGGCGCCGTTTCCACTGACAGGACGGAACCACGCTTGCAAGCGGGGTTCCTGTTCGCAGAACAAGACGCTTTAGAACACCCGAAGGGTGCGCCACCCTCCAAGAGGCAAACCCCGTTGGAAGCGGACAAAGCCTATGAGATACAGGCAAAGCCTTTCAGACATATTCCCAACGCGCATTGTTTATGAATGACTCATTTGATACCTATAATGAATCGTAGGTAATCAAATTATTCCGAATGAATAGTTACTTTATTTTTAAAAATGCTTTTTCTCCCCTTGCAATAGAGGCGTTATCTTTGTATTATGAATAACCAAGGCGTTATGAGCGTTTGCGGGAAATTTCTTTCAAACGACTCGGAGAATTTATAATTCATAAATAACAGTAACGAGGCAAAAATATGATAGTTCACAGGAACGGCGTTATCACAGAGGAATAGGGAGTTGGTGGCGTTGGGACGTAATATTTCTTGGAATTATTAAGCTTTACCCATGAACAAGCGATTTACCCTCTTCTAAATTCCGCTTGACTTGTTGTATTATCATACTTTCTACTACCTTTAAATAATGAATTAGTAAAGACGTCTTTATAGAAATTTTAAGGAGTTAAATATGGTCATTTTAACGCTTAATTGCGGGTCGTCGTCCGCAAAGTATCAGGTTTACGATTGGGAAAACAAAGATGTTTTAGCGGTCGGGATCGTGGAAAAAGTTACCTTTGACGGGTCTTTCATCAAGCACAAGGCAAAAGGCAAGGAAGAATTCTTCCTTCAACAAAACTGCCCCACACATACAGACGCGGTCAACCTTATCATCAAGACCCTTACTGACAAGGAACACGGCGTCATCAGCGACATGGGCGTCATCAAGGCGGTTGGACACCGCGTGCTCCACGGTGGAGACAAGTTCACTAAGAGCGTCATCGTTGACGATGCGGCGATGTCCGCGTTCAACGAGGTCAAAGACCTGGGTCCCCTTCACAATCCCGCGAACATTATGGGCATTGAAGCCGCGAAGAAGGTTCTGCCCCATGTGCCCCAGTGCGCCGTCATGGACACGGCGTGGCACCAAACCATGCCTCCGTCCTCGTTTATGTACGCGATTCCCTATGAATGGTATGAAAAATACGGAGTCCGTCGCTATGGTTTCCACGGCACGAGCTTTCTCTATACCGCCAAACGCGCCGCGGTTCTCTTGAACAAGAAGCCTTCGGAAACTAACTTGATCATCTGTCATATTGGCAACGGGTCGTCCGTATGCGCGGTCAAGGACGGCTGTTCCTTTGACACGAGTATGGGCATCACGCCGCTTGAAGGGCTGGTAATGGGTACGCGCTCTGGAGACGCGGACATGGCGATGCCTTTTTATGTGATGCGGAAGACAGGCATGAGCGCCGCGGAGATGGAGAGCGCCTTGAACAAGAAGGCGGGCTTGCTCGGTATTACAGGGCAGTTCGCGGACCGCCGTGATATTCAGAAAGCTGTGGAACAGGGCGACAAGCGAGCCGAATTAGCGCAAGACATGGAGGCGCACCGCGTCAAGAAGTACATCGGCGCGTACATGGCGGTGCTTGGGCGAGTAGATGCCCTTGTCTTAACCGCGGGCGTGGGTGAATTCGCCCACTTCATGCGGGAAAAGATGCTTCGCGGGCTGGAAGGCTTGGGTATCGTCTTTGATCCAGCTAAAAACGAGCTTGTCCATACGCGCAACGCGGAGACTTGCATCTCGGCGGATTCTTCCAAAATCCCGATTTTCATCATCCCGACAGACGAGGAACTCGTTATGACTGAGGACGCTTATGCGCTTTTACAGGGCGTTTACGATGTTCATACGAATTTCACCTATTCGTTCCAAAGCAAGGACTATGTGAACAAGGAACGTGCCGAAGGTTTGAAGGAAGATTTGAAGAAAAATCCGAAACTAGCGGAACTTATCGTTAAGTAGAACGAACAGGGGGGCGATTCTTGCTCGGCTTTGCACGATGGGTGGCAATAAGCCTATTCCCTACCAATGAGAATTATGAAAGAAAGCATTGATACAAACATAGACGTGCTCTGCGTTGGAAACGCGCTGGTTGATATATTTGTGCAGACCGATGACATTCTACTTAACAAATATGGTATAACCGAGCCTGTTCAACACATTGAACACGAAAGGATCGTTGAGATTCTCAAGAATTTCACGCATTATACGATTAGTTCTGGCGGAGGCGCGGCAAACGTTGCCAAGATCGCCGGGCTTTTAGGGGCGAGCGCTATGTTTACCGGCGTTGTGGGCGACGATGAAATGAGCCGCGTCTTTGAAAGAAACCTCGCGGGCGCGGGTGTTCATCTGTTTCTGTTGAGGACAGATAAGCCGACCGGGGTGTGTGTCTTCTTCCAGCGTCCGAATGAGTGCGACCGCATTGCCGCCGCGCCTTCAGCCTCTTATTCACTTACGGCTAGCGACATTAAAGAAGACGTCATACAAGCGGCGCGGCTCGTGGTCATTGACGGCTTCATGCTGGATAGAACCGAGCTGGTCAGGCGGCTTTTCACGCTTGCTGGCAAGTACGGCACCGTGATTGGGCTTGATGTGGGTTCTATCCAGATGGCGCGGGTTCACGCGAAGCGTATCGTTCAATATTGCTCTGAATACCCGTTGTTTCTCTTCATGAATCAGGATGAAGCAACGGCGTTTTACCGCGTATTCCACGATGATTTAGACGCTGAAGAGACCTTCTTTGAAAGGATAAAATCCCATACGTCCCCGCTTAATCAAAAGATTCAAGTCTTTTTCCAGAAGCTTACATACGGGGACATATTCCCGGTTGTCGCGGTGAAACTAGGCGCAAAAGGCGCGATGGTTTTCAGCGGCGGCAAGGCACACTACGAGGCGACTCTCACCATTATTCCCCGTGATCCCACGGGCGCGGGAGACGCGTTCTGCGCGGCTTTCCTATCGGCGTGGTTGCGCGAAAAATCCTTTGTGGATTGCGCGGCTTTCGGCAATAAGGTCGCCCGCGAAGTGCTTGATGTGCATGGCACGTTGATAGATAAGAAAAAACTAGAAGCCCTCGCCAGATAACGCATCTTGAAGTTATATTTCAATCCAAATTGCGCCTAAGGTTCAGACGGTTATGTCTGACGCCAAGGGCGCTTTTTTTTCAGTGAGCAGGTAGCAGGTAGCAGGGAGTAAGGTAAGAGCGGGGAAGTCCTGCATAACTACAGTAATGAGCAGGTAGCAGGTAGCAGGGAGTAAAGTAAGAGCGGGGAAGTCTAGAATAACTACAGTAGGTAGCAGGTAGCAGGTAGCAGGGAGTAAGGTAAGAGAGGGGAAGTCCTAGAGAACTTCGGAGAACTGTGGAAGAACTTCGGGAAACTCCGGAAGAACTTCGGAGAACTCCGGAAGAACTCCGGAGAACTGTGGAAGAACTTCGGAGAACTGCGGAAGAACTTCGGGAAACTCCGGAAGAACTTCGGAGAACTCCAGAAGAACTCCGGGAAAATTTTGTGAGACTCCAAACAAATTTTCAAAAAATTCGTTATTACTATTATTAAATCTAATGCGATTTCCGATAATAAAGGAGATGAGATGCTACATCTCACAAAAATTTTAGATAAGGAGGATAATATGGCAGATTTTATTCCTGGTCCTGACAGACATTTTGGCGATTGGTGTAAGAATCTCGCGGGACAAATTGTGGCGCACCAAACGCTGTGGGATTTACCCGCCGCGCAGACGACCACGCTCAAGTCGCATATAGACAGCTTCTTGGTTCTCCTTGAGAAAGCCGAAAGCCCTGAGGCGACGAAGGGCGACATCTTACTCAAGAACAGCAAACGCATCGAACTTACCAAAGAAATCCGCGAGTTTAAGAATAAATACATTGATCCTAACGATGCTATCGGCGTCATGGAAAGAGAATTATTGGAACTCCCGGTTTTAGACCCGGTGCGCACGCCCAAACCCACGCCGGACACCGCTCCTGAATGTGAAGTTTCCTACCCCGGACCTCGGCGCTTGTACATAAAGATACGCCGCCCCGGAGCCCACACATGGGGCAGAGACCCAAACGCGGCTGGCGCGGTCATCGTCTATGACTTTTGCGACGAACCGCCGCTAAACCACAGCAAGTTCACCAATTCGCTCTTTGCGAGCAAGGCGCACTTCTCTTTTGAATTCTCAGAGGAGGACAGAGGAAAGACGCTTTACTTTGCGATCTGTTGGCAGGGCGGGAAAGGGGACAAAGGTCCTTGGAGTGATCTGGGAAAGGCGATCATTCCCTAAATTTTTGACGTTTTTCTATCCGCGCCGACTGCTCCGCCGGCGCGGATTTTTTTTTGCGGGAGACGCGAAAACGCGCTAATCAATGGCGAATTTAGCGTCAGGTTTGGGGTCTACGTTCACCGGTACGTTTATCGGGGTGTTCTCCGCCGGGATGGTGATTGACAGGGGCTCCGCGCTCGCCGCGGTCGGCGTGCCAGAGACAAGAAGCGTAACTTCATGAATATGCTCGCCAGATTGAATGTAGTCAACCTCCGCCGTTAAACCAGCCGGCAGGTTGTTTATCCACGTGGAGACGGCGGCTTCGTCTATGTCTATGAAATCAGTGCCGTCCATCATCAACTTGACGCTCCGCGGGGTGATTGCTACGCCGATCTGTCCGCCTATAGTTACCGCTTCCTTCACTGTCGCCTTTCTGAGATTGCCATCAAACGGATAAATCACCGTAGTTATACCGCCGGTTGCGCTTACTTGCGCATCGATACGCACCGCGTTGTCCTTGCACCGCCAATCGCTAATCATAACAGTCGCGGAACCTTGCCCCACAGACGTAATAACGAGCGCGTCATCCGTCAATTCCGCCTTTACGACAGCTTGATCCGAAGATTCCACAGCCAGAGGCGTCAAAAATTGCGCCGTACCGAACTTTTCCGCGAAATCAGCGGACTGAACGACAAACTCTTCCGCGACAAATTGCGGCTCTTCCTCATTACCGCCCGCCGCTCCTCCATCTTCGCATCCAAGGACGGCGAAGCACAGGGTCAACCCCACGATAAACCAAATGTTTTTTCTCATATATAACTCCTTTTTACCCGCATGATTCTGCGGTTACTTGAAAATCTAGTCCGCTCGTCTGACGAGGCGGAAACCAATGTCAATGCTCGTTTCATTTTGACCTATGACGCCGCGGTGAGCGGAACGCAGGTAACGGGCTGAACAGAAGTAGCTCCCCCCGCGTATAATACGCCTGCCCTTACTGTTCGCCGCGCTCGCCTTGCCGTCATTGCCGGAACCGTGATTATTCTCCCACCCACCTTCCGCAGTGGGATGTCCCTTGGGGTCTGTCTGATCCCCGCTCACAATGTAGTCCGCATACCAGTCCCAGCAAAATTCCCACACATTGCCGTGCATATTGAACAATCCATAGACGCCGCGCGCGCCGTCGCTCGCCCAATTATTCGGGGGGAAGGAATGAATATCAACAATGCCGACACGCTCGGAGTCCGGGGTATACCCCGCGCTCGTATCGTTGTACGGGTGGGATCGCCTCCAATCATAGTTGGCAATAGTAGCCGTCAGCTTGTCCCCGTTCCCGATGCCGAAGGGCGTGCTTGCGCCCCCCCTGCCCCGCGCCGCGTATTCCCATTCAGCCTCGGTCGGAAGCCGCCAACCGTCAGCGTCCCAAAGCGACGTTACAGTGGTCCCGTCTATGATATAAACAGGCGTAAACCCGTCCCGCCTGCTCAATTCATTGGCAAATGCTACCGCGTCAAGCCAGCTTATGTCCACAACCGGGTATTCATCGTTGGTGAAGTCCGCGCCCGCCGTATTCTCATAAGCAGGAACAACCTCCTTGTAGAGTCCTTGCGTAACTTCCGCGTCCATGAACCAAAGCGGTCGGGAAATCTCAACCATGTGCTGGACTTCGCTCGATAAGCCGCTCTCGCCATTGCGCCCTTCCTCAGTTACGGGCGAACCCATCGTGAAAGTCCCGGCAGGAACGAGAATCTCGGCGCGTCTCTCAATGCTCAAGAAGGGTTTGCCTGTCTGGAAATAAGAGTCCCCGCTAAAGTCAAGGGTAAACTTCACGGTCTTTATGGAGAAATGCGAGCTTTGGTTAAACCAGACGATTTCCCGCCCGATTCCGCCGCTATAATTTAAATATGCGGGAGACGTATCGGATATTTTCACAACATGGTCGTAGTCGTATTTTACAATCGACTCGTCCACCGCGTCCCAATTTGGCGATTGTACGGTATTGTCAAAGTAAGCCAGAAAATTCACGGCGTAGGAATTCACCGCGAACTCTTCATCCGTATAGGTATAGGCGAATTTCGTCCCGTTTTGCTTCATGTCTTCCGAAACCGTCCAATTATACATGCTGGGCAGGGTCCCGCTTATCCATACCTGTTTGGGCGGGGTGAAATAGCCGGTGAGCATGATGGACGGCAGGTTTACGTTATAGACGGGCGTTTGTCTGAGATCGACTCTTTCATAGGTCCCTGAAGGGTCTTTTATGGAGAAATAGACCGGGGTCTCGGAGTCAAACGCCGGAATTATCATTGACCAGTCCCCGCTATAAGCGGTTTTCTGTTTAGCGAGGGTCGTTTGGGTTCTTTGTGCTGGGTTCGTGTAGGAAGTTATCTCCCAATTCGCGTAAGAACTCGCGCCCAAAGGCTTAACAGAGCCACTCAACACAATCACTGAAAGGTCTCTGTTTAAGGCTATGTCAGAAACGTCTTGATCGCCTACCGAGAGACTCGTCTCGGCGTCAATCACAAATTCGTTTTCGTTAATAGCCGCGATGATCTTAAAATGGAGCGTCGGTTGGTCGGGCATTTCGAGCAGAGTCATAGTCCACCTGTTATCTTCGCCAACGAGAGCTACGCCTACAGGTTCACCCTCGTCTGAATATGCCCACACTTCTTTCACGGTGGGGATAATCGGCAACCCGCTCATAAACAAAAGAGTCGTAACGGTTCCGGTCAGGGCGATGGTCTGCGGGAATTCCGAGTCGGCAACGATCCGCTCGAAACGGCTCGTCAAGTCTGAAAGTACATGAACGGTTTCGGAATCAACGAGTTTTAACTCGTTTGAATCCGCGAGGTGAACGAAGAACTCCATCAAGTAATCCGCCGCGTCCAGCTCTTCCGTCCCTGTGCAAACACCGTCCGCGCCAATGGGTAGCCCGTTAAGTTGCGCATCGTTAGTCGCCTCGCCGACTTTTCTCAGCGTTATAGTATAGGAATCCACCCCTATATCCGGCGGGATTGTGATCGCCCACGCAAACGTCCCCTTCCCAACGTCAAGGCTAGTGAGCGTAACTTCCGCGGCGATTTCCGTGTCCGCAATGACGGTGATTACGCCGCTGTTGCCTTGGGCAATCACCTTGTCAGCGCCGTCCCCGTCGAGGACGCAGGCTTGAACGACTATTTCCCAATCGCCCGGCGATAAGTTAATGTCTTTGACGAGATTCCCTTTGGCAGGGACGACTTCTTCGCCTTTCGCGGATTGACCGCTTTTCGGGGTAAAACTCAGTCGGTATGTTGAAAACACCGGCTCGTCAGGATAAATAGTCCGCACCGAAGAGCTATTCGGCGAATTGTTGATCGTCAGGGAAACGGTTCCGAAAGGGGATTCGTCAATCTGACTCACGCACGCTGTCAAAAGAACGCAAAAAATAAAAAGATAGTTAGTTGTTGCTTTCATTTTTATTACCTGCTTTTAATTGGTTACGAGGAACTTTATCGTCTTTGAATATGCCCTGTTGTTTTTTTGAACGATGACGATAAGCGTATGGTATCCTACAGTCAGTTCTGGAGAAAAGGAATTAAACGTATAAGCCGCGACTCTGGACACAGTGGTTCCGTCGAGTCTCCATTCGTAAGAATCCCACGAATCATCCACTACAGTCAGCGTGTAATCTTTTTTCTCAACCCGGCGGATGCTCGAAGGCATATCGCTAAAAGACGGCTCGTTGTTTCCACCGAAATCGGCCTCGTCTAATTTTATAGAAATCACCGAGGCGAGAGGCGTTCCTGTGGAGGACTCGCTCGGCGCGGAAACGCCGCCGGTATTGGCCGCTTGGACCCACACGTAATAAGTGGTTTCATAGGTGAGACCGACAATAACTGCCTCAGACTCCGTTACCGTTAGAGTAGGTTCTGACGGACGTACCGCGGTTGGAGCGTAATATACGCGGTAAGATGTCGCAAGGTCAACCGGGTTCCACGCTACGGCGAGTTCGCCTATGCGCGGGGTCAAAGTCGGCTTGCCCGGCGCGGACAGCCTGAGCATCATCTGCGCCCGCTCGCTTAACAAGGAATTCCCTCCCCGGTGCACCGCTTCCACCCAGACATAGTACGTGGTCTCGTTGACAAGCCCTTCTATGGTTACAGACGTCCCGTTAGAAGCGACGATAACAGCTGACGACGAGGATTCGCTCGTGCCGTAATAGACGGCATACGATTCCGCCGAATCAACGGCGTTCCAAGCGACGATCAGGCATCCATCGCCCTGCGTCAGAGACGGCTTACTCGGCACGCCTAAAGAGGGAAGCGTCCCCTCCGCCATTTCACTCGCCGAAGAAGCTCCGCCATTATTATGCGCCACAACCCAGATATAATACTTCCTGCCATTATCCAATTCGCCTATTGTTACGGATGTCGTCTGCACAGTCATTATGTTGTTAGGCGGTGTTTCTGAAAATTCTGGTTCGGTGTTGTAATATACGCGGTAAGATGTCGCAAGATCGACTGGGTTCCACGCTACGGCGAGTTCGCCTATGCGCGGGGTCAAAGTCGGCTTGCCCGGCGTGGATAGCCTGAGCGTCATCTGCGCCCGCTCGCTTAACGCCGAATCTCCGCCCCGGTGCAAAGCTTGAACCCAGACATAGTACGTGGTCTCGTTGACAAGCCCGCCTATGGTTAGAGACGTTCCCTCGGAAGCGGTAACCTCAGCGTGAGGCTCTGACGGCGGGGACTCGCTCACGCCGTAATAGACGGCATACGATTCCGCCGAATCAACGGCGTTCCACACGACGACGAGGCATCCATCACCCTGCGTCAGAGACGGCTTACTCGGCACGCCTAAAGAGGGAAGCGTCCCCTCCGCCATTTCACTCGCCGAAGAAGCTCCTCCGCTGTTCTGCGCCACAACCCAGATATAATACTTCCTGCCGTTATCCAATTCCTCTATAGTCGTGGATGTCGTTTGCACACTAATTGCGTTATTAGGCGATGTCTCTGGGAATTCTGGTCTAGTGTTGTAATATACGCGGTATTCACTCACGCCGGACACTGGGGACCATGCTACGCCGAGTTCGCCTATACGAGGGGTCAAAGTCGGCTTGCCCGGCGCGGACAGTGTAAGCGTCGCCTGCGCCCGCTCGCTTAACAAGGAATCTCCGCCCCGGTGCAAAGCTTTCACCCAGACATAGTACGTGGTTTTGTTGACAAGCCCTTCTATGGTTATAGATGTTCCATTAGAAGCGATGCTAACAGCCGACGACGGGGATTCACTCGTGCCGTAATAGACGGCATACGATTCCGCCGAATCAACGGCGTTCCACGCGACAGTCAGGCATCCATCGCCCTGTGTCAGAGAGGGTTTACCCGGCACGCCTAAAGAGGGAAGCATAACCTCTGCCATTTCACTCACCGAAGAATCTCCGCCATTATTATGCGCCACAACCCAGACATAGTACGTGGTCTTGTTGACAAGCCCGCCTATGGTCGTGGGTGGCGTCTGCACAGTAATTACGTTCTCAGGCAATGTCTCTGGGAATTCTGGTCTAGTGTTGTAATATACGCGGTATTCACTCACGTTGGACACTGGGGACCATGCTACGCCGAGTTCGCCTATACGAGGTGTCAGAGTCGGCTTGCTCGGCGTGGATAATGTAAGCGTCGCCTGCGCCCGCTCGCTTAACGCCGAATTTCCGCCCCGGTGCAAAGCTTTCACCCAGACATAGTACGTGGTCTTGTTGACAAGCTCGTCTATGGTTACAGACGTTCCCTCGGAAGTGGTATAAGGCTCTGACGGCTGGGATTCGCTCGTGTTGTAATAGACGGCATACGATTCCGCTGAATCAACGGGGTCCCAAGTAACGATCAGGCGTCCATCTCCCTGTGCCAAAGATGGTTTCGGCACGCCTAAAGAGGGGATCGTAACCTCCGCCATGTCACTCGCATAAGAATCTCCGCCCTTGTTCCGCGCTTTCACCCAGACATAACACTTACTACCGTTAGCCAATCCGTCTATGGTTACAGATGTCGTCTGCACAGTAATTACGTGCTCAGGCGATGTTTCTGGAAATTCTGGTTTAGAGTTGTAGTATACGTGGTATTCATTCGCGCCGGGCACTGAGGACCACGTTACATCGAGTTTGCCTATGTGGGGAGTCAGCGTCGGCCTGCCCGGCTTGGTGGGCTTCTCAATTTCTATCGCAGGCTCGTGGCAAGATGTAAATAATAGAAAAGAGAAAAAAGCCGCTCTTGAAATGACGGTAATTCTTTTCATAAAAACCTCTCTATACCTTGGCGAAAATATAAGCATATATAGGAAATATCCAGAATATCTTACTCGCTATCGCGGTTTTTGTCAATGCCAAAGATGGTTTTGTGTAAACTTCTTAATGATATGTAGATTTCGCCTCAAAAACGTGCTATTATGGGTTTATGCGAATCATTTTCATTTTATTGACTGTATTATTTACGCTGAACGGGTGTAAGTCAGCGCCGCCCCCGCCGTCTCCAATAGACGTGGAGGACATAGACATACCAGAGTGGGTTTCTCTCCCCCCTCCTGATGACGAGATGTGGGGAATAGGCGCTTCATTTGCGATGAAGGACTACACAGCCATGATCACGGCGGAGACGCGCGCTAAGGCAAGCATCGTTCAGCGATTACAACGCTATCTGGACGATACGCTGCGGGCGTATAACAGACAAGCGGACGCGGAGAATAGGGCGGTAGACGCGCTTATCGAAGATATTGCGTTTAAGATGGACAATACGTCCCTCGAAACAGCCGTCGTTAATAAACGAACTCAAATGCCGAACAAGACATGGTGGTATCGCGTGTACTATAAGAAGACGGACGCTCGTGACGCGGTTTTTCAGATACTCGATAGCGAGATCGAGGAGTATCCTGAATTCAATCCCAACCGCGCGATAGTATTTTTCGACGAACAGATGAAAAAACCCGACGTTCCTCTCGTTACTTCCGAATGAAGCCTAAACTTGACCCATAAAATATCCTGATACTCGAATATGGGCATTATACTGTCAAATTGAGGCTTTAGTTAGGTGAATCAAAATCTTTATACCCTGAATAGTCCCCTTATCCCCTGGAATAAGGGGACTATCTTGTGGAATCAAGACTTCATTTACGGAAACCAAGTCTTGGTACCCGGAAACAAAGACACGGTACCCGAAAACTAAAGTCCTGATTTCCTAGAAAAAGACCCTTAAACCTCGAATAAGAACATTATCTCTTGCGACAAGAGTCTCTGAACCTTGACTTCGGATTTCAGAATCAATTCCACGCTTTAACTTTTTGACGGCGCGGAGTTATGAGTTGAATCCCACCCGCTGTTTGTGGCTCAAGTTTAGACAAAAGGCGCGGATGATTAGTTTATTTTGCGAATAACTCATTGCAACTTCAACGAATAAAGCCCATTCACCGCCGTATTCTTCCATAAACACGCGAAATTCTATAAATTTTTTTAAAATTTATAGAATTCTCCTTGAAATTTTTTAAATAATGCTATATTATAAGATCATAGGTTCTCGTATGAGAGCCTTAATTCTGTAACTTTATAGGAGTTTTATTATGAAAAAAAGCGTATGTATGCTTTTAACGGCCGCGGTCGCCGTTTCGTTAGTATTCGTCAGTTGCGGTTCTTCTCCAGCGACAAAAGCGACGGCAAGGAAAGCTACTCTTCCTAGCTTTGTGCTTAATCCGCCTAGCACGGAAGATGCTATCTACGGCGTGGGGAGTTCAAACAATTCCAGCACCCAGAGGGCGTTGGAAATGGCGAAGACTCGCGCGCGCACAGACTTGTCGCTCAAACTAAACGCTCAGGTGAAGGCGATGATCACCGATTATACTCGTTCAGCAGGAACGGATGAAAATACGGTAAACATCAATTTCTATGAAAGCATCAGTCAACAGTTGACGAATTCCACCCTCGCGGGCGTAGAAGATGTAGCATCGGAATCGACTGACGACGGCGTCCTGTGGGTTCTCGTCCGTATGAGCAAAATGGACGCGGCGAAAGCGGCTGCGGATAAGGTAAAAGAGGTCTACGAAAGCGAAGCTAGTCAATATGCCGAATTCAAAGCGCTTAACGCTATTGAAGCGATGAATGCCCAGTTGAACAAGGCGAGTGCCCAAGACCTTCAGCCTACCGGCGTCGAAGGTGGCGGCTACTAGTCGTATTAAAAGAGCCGCCGAAAGCGGCTTTTTCTTTGGGAGATTCCCACGCGGAATCTCCTATCTTTGAGTTAAAATGAAAGTTATTACAATTCCTTCCACTTTTCTTTTGTGTTTCGCTCTTCTTTCTTCCTGCGCCTCTTCGCAGAAAACAGTTCAGACGAATAAGACTCCGGGCGCGCTTGTGATTTATGATTCTAACGAACTCTTTACCAATAGAGATTTTTGGAATATGTCGACTGATAACGGCGACTTGATCATCATAGGCGTTGGGGGAGTCAAAATCTCCAGAGCGGAAACCATAAAAGGCGCGGTGGAAGACGCGGCGCGTCAGGCGTCTCTCTTCAATCAGGTAAGAGCCAACTTTGAATATTCCGAGCGCATAAGCGGTGAGCTCCTTGGGTATTTTGTAGATAAGCAACAAAAAATTGACTTTGACGAGGATCATCAAAAACATATCGGTAGTCTGAAGTACGACCCTGAAACCGACGTTCTTATAACAAACAACGCGGCTTTCGTCAGGACGCGGTGGACTCCGCCGACCTCTTTCCATATTTCATATACGCCTGATAGCCGCGAGCGTCCGTCGTGGACGATCAACCAGCCGTCTACTATCGGCGGAATGATAACAGGAGTCGGTTATTCTTCGCATCTCATGTACCACCACGCTTATGTCGCCTCTTATGAAAGCGCTATCTATTCTATCGCTATACGTGTTGACGGCAACGTCAAAGCGGGAAAGGTAAACTACGAAGGGGAAGGTTTGCTTGACTATTCTGATGTAAGCGAGACCAAGATAGTTGCTTCGGCGCAGTTAAACGGCTTTTATATTCTGCAAATCTGGGTTGATCCCGAGACTAACGGCGTGTATACGCTCGCGGTCGCCCAACAAGCTTCAAAATAAGAGCGCCCGCGTATACCTTTCATACCGCCGTTCTCGAAGAAAAAATAAGGAGATGTTATGTCTAAAATATTGTATGTTTTAACCATTGGACTAATAGCGGCTTCATGCGCCAGCGCGCCGTCAAATAATACAAACGCTTCCGCGTCTGGTAATTCAGCGGCTACAGCGGAAGCCGCGGCGCAGACGGCGCTTGCCGCAATGAATAACGGCGGGCAGAGACCCGCCTCCAGTAGTGGGGGCACGCCTGCTGCGCAACAACAGGCGGCGGTACAGTCCGCGCCTGCAAGAACCGGCGCAAGACCGGTTTGGATAGACTCTAAAGGCTCGGTCTATAACAAAAGCGAGCATCTTTCGGAAATAGGTATGGACGCTCGGCAGGACAGCGCAGACCAAAAGGCTTTAGCCGCGATCACAGCGGTCTTCGGTCAGTCGGTGCAAGCCCAGCAGAGGCTCTCAAGCGCCTATAACGAAGCGGTTAAGGCGGGAAAAGTAACGACTTCTGAAAGCGTGTCCATGCAGGAGTCTATAAGGACTTCAACCCAGCTAAGTAATCTCGTCGGCGTTTCTATAGCGGATAGGTGGTATGATGGCAAATCAAGCTATTACTCCATCGCGGTTATGGATAACGCGAAAGCTATCCAAGTATATACGTCAATCATTGACGGCTACAGCGAGACCATAAACATCTTGACGAATATATCTGACGATGAGAAGTATTCCTTTGACGGTTATGCGCGTTATAAGCTTGCGAGTATCATAGCGGACGGCAGTCAAGAGTACGTGCGGGTACTTACTTACCTCGGCGCTACCCCTCCGAATATGAAAAGGGGCGCAGATTTCCTCTCAGAAATAAAGAATATCGCCTCAAGGATTCCTATTTATGTCAATGTTTCCGGCGATGTGTCGAATCGTGTCAGAAGTGCCTTAACGAAAGCTATTACGAGTCAAGGTCTGCAAGGCGGCGGTTCTTCAGCTCGTTATATGTTGAATGTCAACTTCTCACTTTCAGATGTGAATTACCCCAATAACCCCAATAAATTTGCGCGGTATCTCGTAGAAGGAAGCCTCATAGATATGGTGAGCGGGAATGAACTCCTTGCCTATAAATTAGACGGCAGGGAAGGACATACGACCATTGAGGAAGCCAGAAATAGGGCGGTTGCGGCCGCGGAAAAGAAAATCGGAGACGTGACAGCGGCTGACGGTTTCACCAAAAAATTAACGAATTACCTTGAATCACTCTAAAGACTAATTGTAAATTGTAGATTATAGACGGTGGATTGTTCGACAAAAAATTGGCAATTCACCGTTCTTTATTTTAAAACGCAATTATACCTGCACATATACCCACACCCTTCGGGTGTTCCACGTGGTGTGTTCACACATGGTGTGTTTAAAAGCGTCTTGTTCTGCTCCACCTTTTTACGGGGTGAATTGAAATAACTTCAAGAAATGTATTTGCGAGAGACAGGTTATGCCCCCAGAAGAAGCGAAGAACAGTCAGACAGTTTTAGGCGAAACAGCCGTTGCGTCTTCTTTCAAGAAGAATGTCGCGGTCGGCTTTTCGCCACGAAATATTTCCTCTT
>JAISCD010000019.1 GCA_031265825.1 Treponema sp.
ATGATCGCCAAGTCCGTCTGGATTTCAATCGGTTCAATCACACCTGTTTGCATTTCACCGCTGAATTCCGCCTCAAGCGCGACTCGGACCGCTGCAATATCCTTAGGCAGAATGGCGAAACAGATAGAGTATTCACTAGAACTCTGGGTTATCAAGATAACGTTGATACTTTTCCGCGCCAGCGCCCCAAAAAGGCGGGAAGAGGAACCCGCGACCCCAACCATACCAGAGCCTTGCACACGCACGAGCGCGGCTTGATTCATCGAGGTAACGCCGCGTATGAGGAAATCGCCGTCTTCCGCGTCGTTCTTAATCCACGTACCGCCGCCCTGCGGATTGAAGGTGTTGCGTATCCATATAGAAACGCCTTTTTCGAGTGCGGGACGCACGGTGGGAGGATACAACACCTTCGCCCCAAAGTGTGAGAGTTCCATCGCTTCAATGTACGACATTTCCTTTATACGGAACGTGTTTTTAACTATCTTCGGGTCCGCCGAGAGGATGCCGTCAACGTCCGTCCATATTTCGACCGTTTCGGCTTCGAGAGCCGCGCCGAAGACGCCCGCGCTTAAGTCCGAGCCGCCGCGCCCCAGAGTAGTAGTTATGCCGTTCATAGTAGAACCAATGAACCCCGTCGTAACAAAGATCGTTCTCTGCTGTTCGGCGAAGAAGCTTCTGATATTACCAAAGGTCGCCTGCTCTAGGAATCGGGCTTTACCGAAGTTGTCGTCCGTTTTGACGAGAAGTCTTGCATCTAGGTATTCTGCGTCTATGCCGTTTTCCTTGAATACTTCGGTTAAGACGCAAGCCGAAAACCTCTCGCCGAAACTCATCACATTGTCCAGAGAACGCGGGGATAATTCTTCAAGCGCGAACACGCCGTCCAAGATATACCTCAACTCCGAGAACGGCTTTTCAATGACAAGCAGAGCCGAATTAAGCGCGTCTCCGGAAAGGAAAGAAGACGCCATATCGTAATGCCTCTTCTTCAAGTTTTCAAATATCTCAATATAATGGCTGTCGCGATTTCGGCATTTCCGCGCAAGCTCTATGAGCGTGTCGGTTACTCCGGAGAAAGCGGATACCACGACAACCGCCTTTTCATTCTTGATAATTTCAATGATTTGTTTTACGCCTGACGGACTCCCTACGGAGGTCCCGCCGAATTTCATTACCTTCCAAGTTTTCATATCATCTTTTTACCATATTTTCAATCTTTACTCAATAGACATCATCGTGCTATACGTTGCAAACGAGAATTTAATCGTTTATCACCCTGTAACTTTTTCAATAAAGATAGTATTATATTTATAAATATCAAATTTTAGGAGAGAAAAATGAGTCTTATGAATAAGCTGTCTTCAAAAACCATTCTTGTTTTCAATCTTGTACTGATTGGCGTCATCTTTGGGTTCTCTTTGGCGTTTTTATCTTTTGCCCGCGTGTCGCCGTTTAACGGCTCGAACAAAGCGGTTCAGGCGGAGGAAACCTCTGCGGCTTCAACACTTTCTTCAGCGGACGCGCTTAGTATTGCCGAAGGTTTGCAGACCGCCTTACGCGATGTATCTGACAAGGTTCTGCCCTCGGTTGTGGAAATCAATACGGTTTCTATCAGGCAACAGCAAACCCCTAACTTCAACGGAGTCCCTTGGGATTTCTTTTTTGGTCCACGTAACAGGGAACCAGAGGATGGGGGCGAAAGACGCGAGTTTCGTTCCAGCGGATTGGGGTCGGGCATCATCGTCAGGCTTGAAAAGAACGTCTATTACGTGCTTACCAACAACCATGTGATAGAAGACGCCAACGAAATAAGCGTCAAGGTGAACAGCGACAAAGAGTATAGTGCGAAACTGATCGGCAGAGACGAGCGCAAGGACCTGGCGATGGTCTCTTTTGAGACGAGGGATTCGTATCCGGTTGCGAAGCTGGGCGATTCTGACGCGGTAAGAGTCGGAGACTGGGCTATCGCCATCGGCAACCCGTTGGGTTATATGTCCTCTGTAACGCTCGGCATCGTAAGCGCGGTGGGGCGCACAGGCGGTCCGGCGAATAATATCAACGACTTCATTCAAACCGACGCTTCCATCAATCATGGCAATTCAGGCGGCGCTTTAGTGAACATTAGAGGCGAAGTCATCGGTATCAATACGTGGATAGCAAGCAACGGCGTCAGTTCAGGCTCTGTAGGGCTTGGCTTTGCCATCCCCATAAACAACGCGAAGCGCTCTATCGACGAATTCATTGACAAAGGTGAAATCAGCTACGGGTGGTTGGGCGTATCCCTAACCGACGTGGATAAAGATTTTGCGAAAGCGTTAGGCTTTGAAGGCGAGCATGGGGCGTTTGCCGGCAATGTGTTCACCGATTCGCCCGCGGAGAAAGGCGGGATCAGACCGGGAGACTTCATTACCAAAGTAGACGGCAAAGAAGCGCGGGGTATGAATCAACTCACACGCATGGTAGGAGACCTGAAACCGGGAGACAAGAGCGTATTTACAGCTATTCGGGATGGTAAAGAACAGAATTTCACTGTTACCATAGAGGCGCGCGACAACAACGTCGCCGCAGACAACAAGAAGCTTTGGCCTGGTCTTTACGTCATTCCGCTTACTGATGAAGTCAAGGACAGTCTCAAACTCGACAAGAACGCTCAAGGAATCTACACTGTCCAAGTCATAGATCAGTCGCCTGCGGCAATCATTGGAATACAACGCGGCGACCGCATCTTGGGTATCAATGGCAAACAAGTAAAGGATATTGCCGAGTTCTACAAACTCTTACGTGAAACCTCAGAAAGAGAGCTGCAATTCTCCTTCATCCGCGGCGATTCTGAACTTGAGTCGCTGAAGTTTAGAAAGTAAACGCATGATAAAGAATAGCGGTTGTTATTTAGAAAGCTCAGCGAAGTTTCAAACAACGACAGCTATTCTTTATCCATCAAAAAGGAATACAAAATATCAATGGAATTAAAATCTTTTCTTGGACAAATACTAACCTCGTGGCAGGTGATAATGGTAACGGTTGTGGTCGTTCTCTACATACTGTTAGTATCCTATGTGACGCAGTTTCGGCATAGAGCCAAAGTAGAAAAGGCGCCTAAGAAGAAAACACCTAAACCAAAGAAAGAGGAAGAGACTGAAGAAACGGAAGAAACCGAAGAAAAGAAGAAAGCCTCCAAATAAACCTCTTGGGCGATAGGCGGCGTCATAGACAACGCCGATTTCTTTGCGCTTGACGGCTAATGCTAATATAGGAAAATGACGAAAGAAGAACTAGAATATAAAGTCGGTGCGCTCTTATACACGCCAGCGCTGTATCCCAATATTGCCGAAAAAATACACGACGGACAATTCCGTAGGGTCAATTCTCTTGCGTTTTGTCTTGAAGATTCCATTCAAGATGCCTCCCTTGACAAGGCGGAACGCGCCCTGCTTCATTCGTTACGGACGCTCAATCTGACTATATGCAAACAAGATGCGCCGCTCTTGTTCGTCCGTATCCGTAATCCGCTCCACCTGAAACACATTCACGCCGCGCTTGGGCAAGACGCGCGGTTATTGACAGGCTACATCCTCCCAAAATTCGATGAAACCAATGCGGACGATTATGTTAGGCTTGTCCATGAAATGAACGCAGGTGTAGATGAACCTTTCTTCGTCATGCCGATCCTAGAAACGACCCGCGTTGCTTATGTGGAGACGCGCCATGACGCGCTCAAGGCGATCAAGCGAAGCATTGACGGCATAAGGGAGTATGTTTTGAACATTCGATGTGGAGGCAATGATTTCTGTAATATCTTCGGGGTTCGGCGTTCATTTAACCAGACTATTTACGAAATTGGCGTGGTCCGAGACATTCTGGTAGACATTCTCAACTACTTTTCCCGTTCTTATGTGGTATCCGCGCCGGTGTGTGAATTTTTTGAAGACGGTGTATCTGACGCATGGAAGGAAATTCTACGAAAAGAGACGCGATTAGACAGGCTTAATGGGTTTGTTGGCAAGACAGCTATTCACCCTTCGCAAGTTCCGGTGATTGCGGAGTGTATGAAGGTTCCCAAAGCCGACTATGCGGACGCTCTCCAAATCAATCATTGGAACGATCCTGAATTGGGTGTATCGCGGGGCGAAAATGGGCGCATGAACGAGGCAAAAGTTCACGGCGCATGGGCGCGGAAGGTTCTCCGCTTCGCCGAAATTTACGGTATAGAAGAATGATCGTGTTGACATTTCTCCTCAATTTTGTTAAAAGATTTTGAAAAAGAACTTGATAAAAAATACGGCAAGGATATTATATTTATGGAGGAATAACATGGAAAATTTAGCATATAAAATTATAACCCCAAGGTTTATAGGACGTACAAAATATTCCAAATTGGTTCTCATAATGTCTTTTGTCTTGGTAGGGGCTTTTATTGGAATAATATATTCCTCCAAAAAGCCATCGGTTGATATTGATAATGGGGTTTTAACCATAAAATCATTGTTTTATGGAAAAAGTATACCCATTGGGGAAATAAATGTAAACGGCGTCCAGCAGTTGAACTTAAATATTGATAAAGACTATAACATAAAAATCAGAACAAATGGAATAGGATTGCCGAATTATCATGTTGGTTGGATGCGATTAAATAATGGAAATAAGGCATTGGCATATTTAATGGATAAAACCAATGTAGTTTTAATTCCAACAAAAGACTATGATGTTTTAATCAGTACAAAAGATTTTGACAGAATAAAAGAAGCGTTAAATGAAGGGATAAAAGTTGGTAAAGAGAAGTAAATGTCCGTCCTCATTTATCTCCCCATAAATAATTAAATTGTTAAACAATGTCTCTGGGCGTTGTCAATCAACTGTATCAAATAAATATTCCAGAACTATTTTATTTTTTCCCCGCATTGCTATACGCCAGACCCCGTTTTCTCAAGCGGGTTGAATGATTGCCGTCTCCGCATTTCCCCGTCCACTCTCAAAGACCCGACATCCACTCTCAGAGACCCGACGTCCTCTCTCAAAGACCCGACTTCCACTCTCAGAGACCCGACTTCCACTCTTAAAGAGCCGACTTCCACTCTTAAAGAGCCGATTTCCTCTCTTTTAGACCCGACGTCCACTCTCAGAGAGCCGACACCCACTCTCAAAGACCCGACACCCACTCTCAAAGAGCCGATGTCCACTCTCAAAGACCCGACGTCCACTCTCAGAGAGCCGATTTCCACTCTCAGAGACCCGGCGTCCACTCTCAGAGACCCGACTTCCTCTCTCAGAGACCCGATGTCCACTCTCAAAGACCCGACATCCACTCTTTGAGAGCCGACATCCACTCTCAAAGAGCCGACGTCCTCTCTCAAAGAGCCGAAATCCACTCTCAGAGAGTAAAATATCGCCGTGCTTTAACGTTATGCTGTTTTCTGTAGTCTTAATTTTGGGCGCCACTTGACGCCTCTTTCTATTGCCGTCAAGGACGGCGGGCGAGACTGAGACTGTTACTTCTATAATAATGACAATTCCATTGTCGTTTTATTGATCCTATCTTTTGCAATATTAAAATAATTATCATCAATTTCTATCCCAATAAATTTCCTTGCCAATTTCTTTGCCACTACTCCTGTTGTTCCACTACCCATAAATGGGTCTAAAATTGTATCTCCAATTCTACTACCCAATAATATAATACGCTTTAATAATGTCTCTGGCTTTTCCGTTGGGTGTTCCGTCAAATGTCTTTCCGCTGGTATTTCCCAAAGATTTTTCATCTGCTTTCCACCGTTTAATTCTTTTGCGGTATCATAATCAAAGAAATAGTTTTTTGTTTTGCTTGCAAGCCATATTAATTCAGTTGAAGGCGCAAGGCGATTCTTTGACAATAAAGGAGTAGCGTTCCTTTTAAACCATATAATATCGTTAATAATCCAATAATCAAGTTCTTTTAATAATACGCCAACGGAAGGGTGATTATGCAAGGTCCCAGACACCCATAATGTACCAGTATCCGATAAAATCCTTTTACATTCTGTAAGCCACGCCCGATTAAAAGCATGAATATCATCAATAACATCCCATTTCCCTTTATCGCAGGCTACAGGTTTACCATTTTTAACCGTAAGAAAACCTGCCCCTGACAAATTATAGGGGGGATCAGCAAAAATCATATCTATACTTTTATCGGGAATATCTTTAATAAGAGTAAAAACATCGCCGTGCTTTAGCGTTATGTTGTTTTCCGTAGTTTTAATTTTAGACGCTCCTTTGCAACAAGAATATACTGTTCGTTTTTTTCAATGCCAATCCAATGGCGGTTTAATTCTTTCGCAACTTTCCCTGTTGTCCCTGTTCCGAAAAATGGATCCAGCACTATATCATTTTCATTCGACGATGCTTTAATAATTAACTCTAATAGTTTTTCCGGTTTTTGCGTCGGATGAACCGCACGCCCATTTGTTCCCTTAATGCGTTCTTTTCCCTGAACAATAGGTATTTCGATAAAATCAAAAAAATCACGCATTTGCTTGCTATCACCATCTTTTGTCTTATGTGGGTTAAATTCTTTAACCTCGTTGTAATTAAAAATCCAATTTTTGCCTTTAACAAACCAGCACACAAATTCCGTAGAATGGGTAAAAGTTCGTTTTGTAATATTTGGCATAGCATTAGTTTTATACCATGTTAAAATATTATTGAGTTTGAAGCCTACCTTTTTCCCTTCAATAAGAATTTCGCCGATATTATGTTGAGTACATGAAATATACAAACTGCCATTTGGCAAAAGAATCTTATGGCAAGCCTTCAACCAAGTTGCCGTGAACGTTACATAATCGAGATAATTAAAAGTATCCCAATCCTCATTCATTTTGTAATATGCACCACCAGTTTTGTTGTTTTTCAAATCAAGCGGCTTACCGGATAAATTATAAGGCGGGTCGGCAAACACAAGATTTATTGAGTTTTCTTGTATTTGGGTTTCGAGTATTTGTACACAATCGCCTTGTATAATTTGATTAAGTGGTAATTTATGCGACAAGGGATATACCCCATTTGTTAATGATAGTCGGAATATTTGCCAACCAATCATCGGATTTTGTGAGTTCCTTCGATGATAAAACTATCGATTCAAACAATTCTTGTATCTTTTTATGCGATAGAAAATAGTCTTTGTTTTGTTTCTTTGCATCGAATAAATACTGTAATATTTCAATAAACTGCTGAATAGTGATAGGAACGATGTTTTGTTTTTGTCCCTCATATTCATATTTTACGGAAAACCAAAAGGTGTTTCTGGTATCACGGTGGATTTTAGGAGCGACAAAAAGGCAATATGATTGTTTTTCATTATGCATCGCTTCAAAGTCTCTAAAATGCCGCATCACAGGCTGTCCTTCGTTAAACCATTGCGAACGGCTGGTTAATAATGTTACTTCACAGATTGAATTAAATGCTTGATAAAAACATTCAATGTCTGGTTTATTTGCCGGCGCGGTAAAGGTTGGCACATTGTCATCGCCTACAGGATAATTAGGATGAATTTCCAGCGCATCATTTAGGGCGTGTAAGCCGCTGGTAATAATTCGTTCCAATTCAACGGGCTTTTTACCAGCGAGTTTATGAATATTCTTTAAGTTAGTTATACAACTCTTTATATTTTCCAGTAATTGTAATTCCGCATGAACGCTTGCATCTGATAATTTGCGTCGATAGGAACGCAAATTTTCAATAGTCTTTTTTAGTGTAGTAGCATTATCATCTTTAGGTTTTATCTGCGGCATTTTGGGAAGGCTAATGCCTTTTGCTTTCATTATGTACTCGGTTGTTTCAATGTCGGCGACTAATAATTTAATAACTTCCTGTAACTTCGTTTTATTTTCCCATGGCAATTCTGGCTGTGTAGCATCTCCTAAATACGTTGAGTATTCTGCTTTTAACGCGAATGTTTTTGCCGATGCGTTATCTGTTTCGATAATTGAATCAATCTCTATTTTTCGTCGCGGCTCTAGATCAATATAATAATCATTTCCACGCAGATAAAAAAACCGAGTAAGGTGGAAGTTGCGTATTACATTATCCGCATAGTCTTTTGCGTTCCCCCATGACTCGTATTCGGAGAAATACTTATAAAAATATTCTTCCGCAAACTTTTCTATGCTTTCAGCAATTTTTACCTTTTGATAATCATTGCGGAATTTTAATATCTTTTCTGCCGTCTCTTCAATGTTTACATAGCTTGATAATGTTGTAAAGAACAAAGCGAATTCTATTTTTGATACGCCTTTTTCTTTTATACCTTGTCCAGCGCAAAGCGTATTTACTTTTTTAATTAAATGAAATGTAGCAATAAGTGGTTTAATATTGTAACCATCTTCTGCGGAATATTTATTCAGGTCAGGGTTGGGATATTGCCATTTAAGGAAACTACGAAAAAAAATATCGCCTAAATCGTAATTTTCGGATAAAAAAGCCTGTCCAAATGTGGTAACTTTTATTTTCTTTTCCGTATCAATATACGCCAGACCCATTTTCTCAAGCGGATTGAATGATTGCCGTCCCCGCATTTCCCCACCGCCTTTATAGTTTTTAGCGTTCAGTATTTCTTCCGCTTGTTCGTAGGTAAATGTATCGGAATGAAGCCATTCAAAGTGTTTTTTAGTTAATGTTTTTTCAAATTCGGGAATATTTATTCCGTATATTTTTCTCTGAAGCAGTAATATTTGGTAGCATTTCTGAGTTTCATCATTCCAAACTTCCCCCTCCAATTCCTTAAAAACCTTCAAGAAGGTACGTATCCGCTCGGGGTTTCTAACAGTTGTTGATATAGACCAAAGTCTCATATATTCCTCATTATTATCATAAAGTTTTTATTTGTCCTTTATAATTTTCCCTTCAATTCATCAATTTCACTAATTAGTAAAGCAAAAACATTCTTATTTAATGAGTATCTTAATTCTCAGAGAGCCAACATCCACTCTCAGAGAGCCGATGTCCACTCTCAGAGACCCGTCATCCACTCTCAGAGACCCGATTTCCACTCTCAAAGAGCCGACATCCATTCTCAAAGAGCCGACGTCCACTCTCAGAGAGCCGATTTCCACTCTCAGAGAGCCGACTTCCACTCTCAAAGACCCGACGTCCTCTCTCAGAGACCCGACGTCCTCTCTTTTAGTCCCGACGTCCACTCTCAAAGAACCGACATCCACTCTCAGAGAGCCGACATCCACTCTCGGAGACCCGACGTCCACTCTCAAAGAGCCGACGTCGGGTCTTTGAAAGTGAGTGGATACTCTCTGAGTATCCGATACCGCGTTCTCGATGGGTGCAGGTTAGGTTTCCGTCTCAACCTCGCTGGGTGTCCGCTTGCCGCCGGGGAAGCGGGTTCTCAGTTCCTCGTAGACCGCCTTTGCGCCGGGTATATCCTGTTCCGCCGCCATTTTGACAGACTTGTAAAACACGAGGGCGGCTTGATAGGCTTCGCTTCCAGCTATCATTTCCGTGTCTTCTATGTTCTCATCAAGTTGCCGAATACTGTTGGCAAGCGTCCAAAGCCCGTGGGCGTCGTCAAAATCCACGCCGAAAGCGATTATATCAAGGTAGGTTGGGACAAAATTCGGATTCTTCTTGGCAAAATCGTAGGATTTCTCCACAAAACTTATGGTTTTCTCACCCATTTTAGGCAATTCGTGCCGTTCAGTCGGGGTCAGAGCCATCACATAGGGGGCTAAAAGCGTCTTGACCTCGTCAATCTTGGTCTGCGCCTGCGTCAAAACATCCTGCGGTATGGCTTGGACGTGTTTATTATCCTTCATAATCTCTCCTCAAAGTCAATATATAAAATAGTTTATAGAAAAATACTCTTTTTTACAAGAGGGATAATGTGGCATATCCTCACACCTTTCACACCCTTCGCGCGAGAAGCGTGTTTTAAAGGCTTCCTGTTCCGCTTGGCGTGTGGTTGGTTTGGGAGTAGCGGCGCCTTTCGAGTGTTGCGGCATTTTTTGCCAAATTTTTGTGAAAAAACTAGACGAATCTGAAATAATAGGTTAATATGTTAAAGTATATTAGTTTAGAAGGAGTTTTTTATGAAAAATTATTTTAGGTTTACGCTGTTGGTTCTCGTTGTTTTCTTTTCATTTCTGTCTTGTGAAGGTCTAACGATTGCTACGGTTGATTTTGATTATAATAAATTCAAAATTGAAAGATCGGCTTGGGAAAATTCAAGCCCGCTTAATTATCAATATAAGTTATCAAATAGTGGCGGGGGAGAATATGTTCCCATTAACACTTTAATTATTGTTGAAAATGGACAATTTAAAGAACAAACTCCTCTTTCGGAATATGGAGAAGCAGGGGAAAATTATCAAACAATACATAAAGTTTACGAAACAATAGAAGATATTTATCAAAGATATAATAATACCCAGCAATCTAAAAAAGATTTTTATTTAACAAAAATAAAAATAGAATATGATTCAAATCATGTTCCTCTAAAAACAGAGTATTATTATTACATTCCTCCATATTTAATGGATATGAGCACGTATTGGCGCTACGAAATAGAAAATTATAAAACAAATAGTAATGAGTAATGAGGAAAGATGGGCGGGTGCCGCGGGTGTCAGAGACGTGAGGTGGCGGAGTAGGCGATGTCTGCGAGTGTCAGACGTGCGAGTTTTTTGGGGGTGGCGGAAGACCCGCGCAAGCGGGTCTGGAGACAGGGGGGCGCACCGCAAGGGCGTCTGTGTGCCGTCCTCCGTTTAAGGAAAGACGCGCCCCCCTCATACAGAGAACAAATAGTAAAGAGCAGAGAGCAATTAGTAAAGAGCAAAGGAAGAAGAGCCGTCCGAGGTGCAAACTGGGCGGCGCTTCGAGTGTCAGACATAAACAACGAATAGGCTCCGCTTGCTTGCAAGCGCACCCTTCGGGTGTTTTAAAGCGTCCTGCCTCGCCGTGCGTGTGGATTACCGAACATCGCGGAGGTTCCGCTTGCAAGGCAAGCGTAACCGTCCTGTCGGGGTCAGCGGCACACCCTTTCAAACAATAACCCGTGTGAAGTATTTAAACACCCGTTGGGTGTTTTTTTAGCTTCTTGCCAATATTTTTCCATGAGCGCAAGATTTTCATGATTCATCGCTTGAGATGATGCCCGCATTTGCTGTTCAATGTACTTGAATCGTTGAATGAACTTGGCGTTTGTCCGTCTCAGAGCGAGCGAAGGTTCCACTTTGAGAAAACGGCACAGGTTCACCGTTGCGAAAAGCAGATCCCCAAGCTCCTCTTCGAGGAATTCGGAGCGAGACGGATCGTTTTTTGCCAATTCCGCCATTACTTCGCCGATCTCTTCTTGGATTTTATCCACGACTTCCTCAGGTTTATCCCAATCAAAGCTCATTTTGGCGGCTTTTTTCTGCAATTTAAAGGCGCGGTCAAGGGGCGGCAAAGCGTTGGAGACTTCGTCCATGACAGAATCCTTCGGGGCGCGCCCCTCTTGCTCGATCTTTATCTTCTCCCAGTTACGGAGAACCTCGGCGCTGTCCCCGACCTCAACGTCTCCAAATACGTGCGGGTGGCGGCGCGTGAGCTTTTCCGCAACACCCGCCAGAACATCGGAAACCGAGAAAAGCCCCGCCTGCTCGTGCATATAGGACAACATGACCGCGAGGAGAAAGACGTCCCCCAATTCTTCCTTGATATGCTCAGGGTCTCCCTCATCTATGGCTTCGATACATTCATAAGTCTCTTCGATAAGCCCCGCGCGGAGGCTCGAAGGGGTTTGTTCCCTGTCCCACGGGCATCCATCGGGCGCGCGGAGTCTGGCAATGACGTTGTATAAATCCCTGAAGGTTTTTTCTAATTCGTTAATCATGCTTGATTATACTTCAAGGAAAGGAGGCTTTACAAGACCGCAACTTTGAATGTAGAATAGGCTTATGAATACAGCATTAGAAAACCTGAGAGCCCGAGGATTTTTTCGGCAATGTACAGACGCGGAGCGGTTGTCCGCGCTCATGGACGAGGGTCCTGTTACGTTTTATGTGGGGTGCGACCCTACGGGATCGAGTCTTCACATCGGACACATGGTACCGTTTTTTGCGTTTCGGCACTTGCGCGCCGCGGGTCATCGTGGAATAGCCCTGATCGGCGGCGGTACGTCCCGCATCGGGGATCCTTCTGGCAAAACGTCCATGCGTCAAATGCTTGATTACGAGAAATTGGACGAAAACGCCGCTTCTATTACAAGGCAATTGGATGCTTTCTTGAACTTTGACGGACAAAATGCCTTCACCGCCAACAATAAGGATTGGCTCGCGGAACTTAATTACATTGATTTCCTGCGCGATATAGGGAGGCATTTCTCTGTCAATCGTATGCTTTCCTTCGAGGCTTATCGTCTCCGTATGGAAACCGGGCTTTCGTTTCTTGAATTCAACTATCAGTTATTGCAGAGTTACGATTTCCTGCAATTATTCCGTAAACACGGGTGTCGTCTTCAGATAGGCGGGGATGATCAGTGGGGCAATATTGTCGCGGGTTCGGACTTGATTCGGCGGATTGACGGCGCGGAGGTGTTTGGTCTCACGTTCCCGCTTATCACCACAGCGGACGGCAAGAAGATGGGCAAGACCGAGAAGGGCGCGCTCTTTCTTGACCCGTCTATCACTTCGCCTTATGACTTCTTCCAATATTGGCGGAATGTTCAGGACGCGGATATTAGGCGTTTCCTGCTCATGTTCACGTTTCTCTCTGTCGAAGAATGTACGGCTCTTACTGCGGAGGGCACGAGTCCCAACAACGCGAAGGAAAGGCTTGCCTGGGAGGTAACGGCTCTCATACACGGGAGGGATGCGGCGAATCGCGCGCTTGCCGGCGCACGCGCGAGTTTCGGCGGTTCGGGTGGCGATAAGTCCGCGGTACCGACCGTCTCTCTTGCTATGGATAAGTTCGACGCGGGTTATAACATCGTCGATTTGTTCACAGATGCGGGGCTTTGTTCCACGAAGAGCGAGGCGCGGCGTCTTGTCCAGCAGGGCGGCGCATTTGTGAGCTGTGACGACGAGGGGTTCGTAGCCATAACGGATCCGAAAGCCGTGGTGGGTTTTTCAGAAGAATTGGTTCTTCGTGCAGGCAAGAAGCGCACCCTTCGGCTGCACCCGAAGGCTGTTTAACGACTTCACACGGGTTGTTGTACGAAAGGCGGACCCGCTGTCCCCGCACCCTTCGGGTGTTGGACAACTTCACAATGGTTGTTGTTTGAAAGGTTGACCCGCTGACCCCGTCTTGACGGTTACGCTTGTCTTGCAAGCGGAACCTGCTCGTTGTTTATGTCTGACACCCGAAGCACACCCGAAGCGCCGCCCGGCTTGCACCTCGGACGGCTCTTCTTCCTTTGCTCATTGCTCATTACTAACTGCTAATTGCTCTCTCCCCTCTGCTAACTGCTAACTATTCATTACTCACTAGTATGAGGGGGGCGCATCTTTCCCTAAACGTGATTGGCACACAGACGCCCTTGCGGTGCGCCCCCCTGTCTCCAGACCGCCCCCGCGTGGCGGGTTTAAAAGGGGCGGTCTTCCGCCACCCCCCAAAACTTGCACCTCTGACACCATCGCCTCCGCCCGCCTGCCGGTGCCTACCCGCCGTCCGTCTTTCCTCTTTGCTATCTGCTTTATTATTTGCTCTTTTTTATTTGGTGTCAGGCATCGCCCCGAAACTCCGCCCTGTGCCTGCGGTGTCAGACATCGCCTTACTCCACCGCCCGGCGTGGTGTCAGTCATTATACTTTTATGTCTGCGTACCGGGGGTGCGGCGGCGTGCGTGCGGTGTCAGACATGGGCTATTCAGCGTGGTGTCAGACACTATACCTGCGTATCGGGACATAGGCTTATTACGGCTAGGTGTCAGACATCTTGTCTTAACTCTGCGCCATCTTGTCTTAACTCTGCGCCATCTTGTCTCAACTCTGCACCATCTTGTCTCAACTCCGCGCCATCTTGTCTCAACTCCGCTCCATCTTGTCTTAACTCTGCTCCATCTTGTCTTAACTCTGCTCCATCTTGTCTCAACTCTGCGGCATCTTGTCTCAACTCTACGCCATCTTGTCTCAACTCTGTCGTATCTTGTCTTAACTCTGCGCCATCTTGTCTCAACTCTGCGCCATCTTGTCTCAACTCTATGGCATCTTGTCTCTGTCAGACATCGGGACTATGTTTGGGGAGGGGGTAGCGTAAGACCGATCCTTTTAAACCAGCTACGCGGGGGACGAGCTGGAGACAGGGGGCGCACCACAAGGATATGAGAAAGTCCGCGTGCGCGCGGATTTGTCTGTTCTGTATTTACTAAATGTTACGGGGGGGGGGGTAGATCGCTCGTATTCCCACAAACAGCCTTCTATAGCGGCTTGCGGGCTTCCAAAGACGAGAAAGTTCTCTATGCGCTTGTCGTTTCTGCATAGTATTTACCCAAAAGACAGAAATTGTCAAACGCATTTGACTATAAATGCTTGCTTTACAGATAAGTTTACGTTATAATAGCAGTACGAGCCAAAGCTGAGGCTTTAGAGCCTCGCGGCGCCGCTCCGCTGGAATACGGCGTGCCGACTCGCAAGGGTTTGTAACTACAGACTTGCATGGACTCCGTAATAACGCGGCTGACTTGTCAAGACCGCGTCTTATTATTGAAATATCATCCATGCTCCATGCGTCAGCGTGCGCAAAACAAAAGCGCTAAGTCTTAAGTGAAGATCTTAGTAAGCATGGTTAGGAATAGCCTTATTATTCCGCAACGCCGAAGACGGTAAAGGGTCGGCAACCCTTGCGCGGCACCGGATACCGCCGCTCTGTTTCTTGTCGATGCGCCCGTTTCGAGAAACGCGACTTTCGCTTTTTACAAACGGACGCGGACGCTCAGAACATACAGGCTCAAAGAGCCGCCCGTTTGTCTGCCTCGACTTCGGCGTTTTATCAGTTTTAGGAGAGAAAAATGCAAATCTTACAAGAAGAACGCGGTCTGCTTTACCGAAGAGACGAATATAAAAGACTGCTTATGCCCGGAAAATATTTTATCCCACCCGGCTGTCGAGTGGAACGCTATTGTATCGACGAACCGTTCAACCCTGATAATCATAACATCAACGGACTTTTGGAACAGGATAAAGCCATCGCCGAAAATCTTGACGTCATTGAAGTCCCAGATGGACGCCTCCTCCTCGTCCATGAGAACGGCAACCTCATCGGCGCGTTTCTTGGCGACAACAGGAAAGTCTGCTATTGGAAGTTTTCTCGTTCAGTTGGTAGCGAGAGAACACGCAAGTTTACCTTGGTTGACCTTAACGATGCGGAAAGCGCGAAAAACTTGGACCGCGCCGTGTTGACTCATCCACTGGTAACAAGGTTGAATATCGTGTTGAGATGCGACGTCAAGAGCTGGGAGAAAGGACTCCTCTTCATAGACGATCAATTCATCCACCTTTTGGAAAGCGGCGTTCATTTCTTCTGGGACGTGGATATAAACAGCGAGGGACAGGGACGCATTGAAATAGTAAAGACCGATCTCAGGCAACAACAGATTGATATTTCAGGGCAGGAAATTATGACCGCGGATAAGACGCCCCTCCGCGTCAACTTCTTCTGCCGCTACCGCGTCATTGATATAATGAAGTCCATACTCAGTATAAAAGACTTGAGAGAACAGTTTTATACAGCTCTGCAAATCGTTCTCCGCGAATATCTTGGTTCTCTTACTTTCGACGCGCTCATGGAAAAACGGCGGAGTATAGCGACTGAAATGTCCGAAACGCTTCGAGAGGTCTGCGCGGGTTTCGGGCTTGAATTCATAGGCGCGGGTATAAAGGACATCATCCTACCCGGCGAAATCCGCGAAATCATGAACCAAGTTCTCATCGCGGAGAAGAAGGCTCAGGCAAACGTCGTTATGCGGCGGGAAGAAACCGCCTCGACGCGGAGTCTCCTCAACACGGCAAAACTTATGGAAGAAAATACGGTACTTGCCCGTTTGAAAGAGATGGAGTATATTGAACGTATTGCTTTGAATATTAAGGAGATTAGCCTTTCCGGTAAATTTCAAGTATTCGACGAATTACGGACTCTGTTCACGCCGAAGAGCGGCGGTTGATTCAAGGAAGTAATAAAGATGAAGAATTTATTTGTAGTAGCGAGTTTTTTCCTCGCGGTTTCATTGAGTGCGCAAGAAAAAGTATTTGCGCCTTTTGTATCGCGTCTGGCGGCTGACGTGGACGTGAATAAAAACCTTGTGCATTTAAGCTGGATAGATTCTCCAGACCTGAAGGGTCAGGTAACTATTTATAGCTCCGATAATCCCATCAACGTGTCGACGGTAGGCTCGGCACCGGAAGTAAAAGCAGTTCGGGTGAATTACGGGGAGCAATTCTATACTGAGGAAACCGATTACACGATTCGTCACTACTTTGTCGCCGCAAGCGATGAGAATGGAAGGGCTTATTATTTGGCGATACCTTTCAATAACTTCCTTGCGGTCAATATGAAGGACTATGTAATACAACGTCCGCAACGTGCACGACCTGCGCAGACTCCGATAATAAGCGACACAGGTTTTCTCTTGAACGCGGTTGCCCAAGAAAAAGACATCGCTGTTTCGTTTAACACAGCCGGTCATAGTAATTTGGTTCTTTATCGAAGCATTCAGCCTGTACAAAAAATGGAAGACCTCTCAAACGCGGTCATCATTCAAACAGACGCGGCGTCTCCTTTCCTTGATTACCCTTTACCTGGAATTGCCTATTATTACGCCATAGTTCCTCAGGACGCTCTGATAAGCGGGGATGTGAAGATTTTACCCGGAGATAACGCCACCATAACACCTGTAATGCTGACTCAATATGAACTAAATATTAGCGATTATGCGTCCATGCGTCCTACACCCCTTCCGCTCCTATCCCTATCAGCGCTCATAAGCGGCGCTGGCATCACTAATATATCGCCGCAAGCGCTAAGCCCTGCCGCGGAACGAGCACTCAGGGATGTTAAGAGGTCTGAAATACCGGTCGTTACGAAACAGCCTCGCGCTCTCAAAGAAGATACGGAAACCTCGATAAATGGAGAAGAACATACGCTTCGCTCTATTATGCAGACTGCTTTCGCAGAAAAGGATTGGAACTCAACACGGGAACAGCTCATGGACTTTCTGTCCCTTCCCCACACCGATGACATCGAGTTCCGCACGCACTTCTATTTGGGACAGGTTTATTATTTTCTTAATAAGCCGCAGGAAAGCCTCTTCGAGTTTCTTATGATAAAAACAAAATACCCGGAAGAAACCGTCGAATGGATAAACGCGGTATTGGAAATGCTCGTCAGAGAGAATGCGTCCTAACAGTCCTTCAAAAACGCCAGATAACCGCGATAGGTTGTCCACAGGTCTATCTTGCTGATGATTTCAAACGGCGCGTGCATACAGAGAACCGGTATGCCGCAGTCTATGACCTCGACGCCGAGGTTGGCGATGTGATAGGCGATGGTGCCGCCGCCGCCTCTGTCAACTTTTCCGAGGTTGCCGAATTGCCATTGTACTTTATTTTTGTTTAGAATGTTCTGTATTTTCCAGCAAAATTCCGCGCTTGCGTCGCTTCCCCCGTATTTTCCACCCCTGCCTGTATATTTTGACAAGACGATGCCTTTTCCACAATAAGAAGCCGTCTTCTTGTCCCACACGTCAGCGAAGCTGGGATCAAACGCCGCGTTCACATCCGCGGAAAGCATCGCCGATTTCCCCAGAACAAGCCGCGTGTCAATGTCCGAATAGGGCGTATCTACGGATTTGGCGCACAAGAAGGCGATGAAATTTTCAAATTGCCGCGATTCCGCGCCTGTATTGCCCATTGAGCCGATTTCCTCTTTGTCTGATAAATAACAGACGATGGTCTTTTCGGGTACGTCATCTTGGACAATATCAAGGACCGCCTGTAGAGCGGTAAAGGCGCAACTTCGGTCGTCATGCCCATAAGCCCCGATGAGACTCCTGTCAAGCCCTATGTCTCGCGCTTTTCCGGCTGGCACAAATTCTATTTCAGCCGAGGCGAATGCCTCTTCGGTGATACCATATCTTTCGTTCAAGATGTTCAAAATGGTGAGTTTGACCTTTTCTTTGACCTTTTCATCAAGATAGGGCTTTGAGCCGGCAAGCACGTCGAGGTCTTCGCCGCGAAAGAACTCGGACGCTTTTTTTTGCATCTGGTCTTGCGCCAAGTGAGGCAAAAGGTCCGTTATGACAAACACCGGATCGTTCTCGTCCTCGCCAATGCAAATATCACGCCTCTCCCCATCTTTTGTGAAGATAACGCCGTGCATGGCAAGCGGGATTGTTATCCATTGATAGAGCTTGATGCCTCCGTAGTAGTGGGTATCAAATAAAGCAAAGCCGCCATCCTCGTACAGCGGATTAGTTTTAAGGTCAATGCGAGGCGAATCCACATGAGCGCCTACGATATTTATACCTTCAGACAGTGGTTTTTTACCAAGAATAGCGAAAATCACAGATTTTCCCTTGACGTTCAGGTAAACCTTTGCGCCCGACGACAGTTTGCTTCCCTTTAGAATAAGGTTTTCAATGTCAATAAAACCTTTCTTTTCGAGAATATTAAGACATTGCGCGGTAAATTCCCGTTCTGTCTTACCCTTGTTGATAAATTCTTTGTAATCAACGGCGAATTTTTCGATTTCCGCCATATCTTCCTGCTTGGCAGTTTCCCAGCAGGTCTTTAAATCAAAAGACAGTTTCTCTGCGAGTTGCTGTCCATCGGTTTTTTCTTCCATAAAAGATACTCCTTGTGATTCTTGATCTTTCCTTCGTGAGTATAAAGAAAAACGGCGTAAAAGTAAAGTGGAGGACTTACGGCTTGTGAACAAAATCGTCAGATTCTCCCTATCTATCAAACTATTGCATATTCTCTATCTCTATTATACAATACGCGCATGATTATTGGTATAGATATAGGAAGTACGACGACAAAAGCCGTATCCATTGAGAACGGGAAAATCACGCGGAAGATCAAGACAAAAGCCATTGACGCGGTAACTTCCGCGACCGGCGCTTTGGGTAAGATGCTCTTGGAAAATGATATAAGAATCGCCGAGATAAAGCGAATTATGACTACCGGAGTCGGGGCGACCAAGATAAAGGGCGACTTATTTGACATACAGACGCGCAGAGTTGACGAAATGACCGCCATCGGCATAGGGGGTATGTTCCTTGCGGGCAGGGACAATATCATTATAACGAACATAGGAACAGGCTCCGCTATTATTGAGGCGAAAAAAGACAAGATTTCCCACATCGGCGGTTCAGGCATAGGCGGCGGCGCCATACTTGGGTTGGCGAAAAAATTGCTTGCCACCTCAAATTTCAACGATATTATGGTGCTTGCAGAGAGAGGCGACATCAAACAGGTAGACCTGCTCTTGGAAGACATCATGGACACGGATTTAAGTTTCCTCAATAAGGAAGCCACTGCGTCCAATTTTGGCAAGATGCTCGACTCGGCAAAAAACGAGGACATCGCTCTGGGGATTCTCAATATGGTCTACCAAGTCATAGGTATGCTATCGGTCTTCGCCGCACAGTCCAGAGGCTTAAACAGCGTCGTGATTACCGGCAATGGAAGCGCGAATTCCATTGGTAAACGTGTGCTCAAAACCATCACAGACATTTATAGAGTCTCGTTTGAGTATCCTGAAGACGCAGTCTACACCACAGCCATCGGCGCGGGGCTAGGGTGATTTTCATGAATAAAGAGCAATGAGCAGGTAGTAAGGCGTTGTGGTGCCAGACACCCGCGAAAGTGCCAGACACCAGCGCCTAGCCCCCGTGCCCTGACCCCGCCCGCCCGTCTTTCCTTTGCTAACTGCTAACTGCTAATTGCTAACTGCTCTCTGAAAAAAGGCGTTATGGTGCCCGCGAGGGCGTTGCGGTGTCTGACACCAGCGCCTAGCCACCGTGTCCTGCCCCCGCCTGCCCGTCTTTCCTTTGCTACCTGCTACCTGCTAACCACTAACTGCTACCTGCTCTCTGCTAATTGCTAACTGCTCTCTGCTAACTGCTCTCTGAAAAAAGGCGTTATGGTGCCAGACACCAGCGCCTAGCCCCCGTGTCCTGCCCCCGCCCGCCCGTCTTTCCGTTGCTAACTGCTCTCAGCTAACAGCTCTCAGAAAAAAGGCGTTGTGGGGACAGAAACCCGCGCCCAGCCG
>JAISCD010000082.1 GCA_031265825.1 Treponema sp.
TGTATGCATTAGTAGAGATTAAAGGCAAGCAGTATAAAGCTGAAAAAGACGCTCTCTTAAAAGTAGACCTTCTTGACGCTGAACCCGGTTCAACATTGGACATTGATTCCGTGTTGCTCGTATCGGACGACCTAGAGACTATGGTGGGTACGCCTTATGTCGCAGGGACTCATGTTATTGCGACTGTAGAATCCCACGAAAAAGACAAGAAAATCATCGTTTTCAAGTACAAGGCAAAGAAGGACTATCGACGGAAGCAAGGACATCGGCAACGGTATTCTATCATCAAGATTAACGACATTGTAGCCGTATAACAGGCGCACGAAATTGTGATTCTTGCGGGAACAGCGCGGAATTTATAATGATAGAGATAAGTATTCATTTAGAAGATGGTCTTTTACGCTCTTGTTTCATAAACGGGCATGCGAAAGCCGGTCCAAGAGGTAAAGATATTGTCTGCGCGGCAGTTTCCACACTTGCCAAGACAGCGTGGCAGGTGCTTTCTATAAGAAAAGGCGTAACAGTCTTGGGAGAAGCCGCTGAACGTGGAGAATTTTCTCTTGAAGTAACGGCGTGCAAAAGCCAAGAGGCTTTTCTTGCAGGCATTAGCGCCTTCCTCATGGAAGGATTTGAATCGGTGGCAAGAGAATATCCAGAAAACTGTAGAGTGACAGTCGTTAAGGCGTGATTGACCACTATGAATACTATTTAAGGAGACAAAACTATGGCCAGAAAAAGAGGCGGAAGCGGTGCGAAAAACGGACGGGATTCTAATCCTCAGTATCTCGGTATAAAAGCATCGGGCGGTTCCAGGGTAAAAGCAGGAACTATTATTGCAAGACAGCGGGGAACAAAGATTCACCCCGGAGAGAACGTAGGATTGGGTGGCGATTACACCCTCTTCGCTTTGATTGACGGAGTCGTCTCCTTCAAAGATCGCCGCGGCCGCAAATTCGCGGCTGTAACGGCGCAGTAGGAGGAGGGAATAGAGAGTAAAGAACAGGGAACGAGTTCTCTGTTCTTTATTTTTTGTTTCTTGTTGCTTTGGAAAAATTCGCTGACGAAGCAGTTATTGAAGTATCCTCTGGTAAAGGCGGAAACGGTTGCGCCGCTTTCCGCAGGGAAAAGTTTGTACCAAAGGGCGGACCTGCCGGTGGAGATGGAGGAAAAGGTGGGGATGTAATCTTCACCGTCCGAAAAAATCTGCGAACACTAGCGCATCTCCGTCATAGGCATGAGTTCCGGGCTGAAAATGGACATGACGGGCAGGGAAGCGGCAAATACGGCAGAAACGGCGAGGATATTATCGTGCCGGTGCCGCCCGGAACCGTGCTGAAGGACGCAAACACAGCCGAAGTTCTTGTAGACTTCGGTAAAACTCCGCAAGACAATAGACTGCTCAAAGGCGGTAACGGTGGATGGGGCAATATACATTTCAAGTCTTCGGTGAATCAAGCCCCGCGTACCGCTTTACCGGGTAAAGAAGGAGAGAGTCGGCTTCTCAAAGTGGAGCTATTGTTGATAGCCGATGTTGGTTTTGTTGGATTCCCCAACGCAGGCAAATCTTCGCTATTGGATAGGTTTACGAATGCACATCCAAAAATCGCTCCCTATCCCTTTACCACGAAAATTCCCAACCTCGGTGTGTTGACCGCCTCTGGACGCGACATCATCCTCGCGGATATTCCGGGGTTGATAGAGGGCGCTTCAAGCGGTCTGGGGCTTGGTATTCGTTTTCTGAAACACATCTCCCGCTCTGCGGCTCTCGCCTTTCTCATTGACCTCTCTGACGACAACTATCTTTCTGCATTTGATACTCTTCAAAAAGAGCTTGAGAACTTTTCCCCTGATTTGACACGAAAGAAACGACTCGTCATTGGCACGAAAATCGACACTGACGGCACAAGCGAGCGTCTACAGGAACTCAAGAGGAAATACCTTGCGGAAACGGTCGTAGGCGTGTCTGTCTTTTCGGGTGAAGGGCTCGTAGAGCTGGAGAGCTTGGTATTGAAGCTTGTGCAAGAAGGGGAAACCAAAGAAACTACTTGGGGAACCTGAACCTTGCGCTTTCAAACAATGAGCCTTCTATCCCTTGTCTTTATTTTCAATCAATCAATATGAAACTAGCGATATTCGGGGGGAGTTTCAATCCTCCGCATATAGGACACCTCACATTAGCGTCTGCGGTAATCTCGCTTGGCTATGACCGCGTTATTCTTGTGCCCGCGTTTGAGTCGCCGTTCAAACAGGGCGTAACAGGCGTAAATCCGCAGGACAGACTTGATATGCTTGCGGCGTCCATTCCCGCGGACACTCGACTCGCAGTGGACGACTGTGAAATCAGACGCGAAGGCGTCTCCTATACCATTGATACTCTCGACGACATCGCTCGCCGCTACTACCCGGACGGCAAATTGGGACTCGTCATTGGCGACGATCTCGCGCAAGACTTCCCTAAATGGTATAAATATGAAGAGATTCTCAAAAAAGCCGATGTTATCATTGCCTCTAGGTTTCTTTCTTCTCTCAATGAGAACACTAAACTTGACTTGAACAACCTCCAATACCCACACAGAACCCTCGATAACGTGGTGATTCCTATTTCTTCTGCGATAATTAGGGAAAAGATTGCGAAAAACGAGGCGTGGAAGTACTTTGTGCCGCAGGGAGCGCGGGTCATTATTGAAGAGTGCGGTCTCTATTCCCAACTTCCGATGCCCAACTCCCAACTCTCAAGCGCCCTCATCTACCGTATGGAAGATGCGACCCGCGCTTTAGTAAGTCCTTCCCGCTTCTTGCACTCGCGCAACGTGGCTCTGCTTTCTGCGGACCTTTGCGTCCGTTTTGGACTTGACTACCGCAGAGGCTACCTCGCGGGCATAATTCACGACATCTGCAAGTCATTTTCTACACAAGAACTGATTAACATAGTCAAAAGAAACGGAGGAAAGATTTCAGAATGGGAGAAAAAGAAACCTGCACTTCTCCACGCGCCAGCCGGGGCGTTTTTTCTGAAGGAAAGGTTTGGTATTCAAGAAGAAGACATTCTTGAGGCGGTGCGCGTTCACACCGTCGGCGCGAAACACATGGGGCAACTTGCCAAAATCGTGTTTATCGCCGACAAAATAGAAGTAACCCGGCCCAGCGTCCGCCCCAACATTCGTGAACTATGCCAGCACGTGCCCCCAACTATGTCTCTCGACGAGCTGTTCTCCCTGATTTTGAACGAAACGGTTGACTTCCTGCGGTCAAGACACCCTTCGGGTGTTTAAATACTTCACAATGGTTATTGTATGAAAGGGGTCGCCGCTGACCCCGACAGGGACGGAACCACGCTTGTAAACAAGCGGGGTTCCTCCGTGTTGTTAGGGGGCTTATTCCAACACCCGAAGGGTACGCTTGGAAACAAGCGGAGCCTGCTCGTTGTTAGAAGAAGGGACGGAGCAGGACGCTTTAGAACACCCGAAGGGTGCGAAGGGTGCGCTTGCACGCAAGCGGAACTTCCGCGTTATCTGACACTCGAAGCAGGGCAGTTTGATATTAAGGAGACAGGGGGGCGCTGTTTCCAAAACGAGATCGCGTGCGCCTGCCCTTGTGTCGCGCCCCCCCTGTCTCCGGTTCCTTGCCGCAGAGCGTCAAGTCTTCCGCTACCCCCCAACTTGCCGAACTGCGTCTGACTATTACTTTATCTCCACCCGTACTAAACGGTCGGCTGAAGATAATCAACAACAATATCCGCCAATTTGTTTTCGTTGATGCGGACGATACCAGCCTCGCGGCTGAAACTTTCGCTTGAATCCGAAGCGTGGGCAGTATTAACCATGACGTTAGAGCCGAATTCGCGGCGCACAGTACCGCCCGGCGCCTTGAGCGGGTCGGTCGGACCAAGCACATCTCGGATTTTTTTCACGGCGTCAACGCCCTCGTAGATGATAATCATACACTTTACAGGATGGGACTGCCCATTAGTTCCCGGTTTCACGCCTGACATGAAGCCCACGATCTGGGCAAATTGGTCATGGGCGTATTCAACGCCGAAACTATCAGCCAGCGCCCTTTCCGTTTCCGCGCTCAGCGAAAGGGAAAACTCCTTTTCAAGCAATTCCCTCGCGTTTTTTCCGAAGATAGGCGCCAACTTATTCTTCAAAGCTACTTCAACAGGGCCGTAGAACTCCAGAGCTTGCTCAAGCGTGAAGCGGTGAACCTTGACGCCGATAATTCGCAGACCGGTTCTCGTGAACATATCTATGATATTACCGGGGCGAGACGATGCGTACTGCCAATTATCCGGCTTGATAATGACCAGAGTCCGCTCGATTCTCGATACATCCGGGTATTGCATACTGATGATATTCTCTTTTCCCTTGAGAAACGCGGAAAATAGAGCCAAGTCTTCGTCAGCATCCTTTTGATTTCTGGGAGTAATAACCGCGGGTTCAAAATAATCAATCTTGTCTGGATCATTAGGGTCGACGATAAGATCAGAATAAGTATCACGAATAGTTTCCCGATCAAGAGATTCCTCGCCAATATGGTCAGGGTAGATATGCCCGCAAATAGTGGCGAGCTTCTCGCAAGGATTCTCGCCCTTGAACAACAACAGAAGCGTAGGATGGAGCCGCCCGGCCAAAGGCGCGAACCGCCGTTCCACATATTCAGCCAAAAGAGTAACCGCGCCAACCACGACATTCTGCTTACGCAACGTATCCGCATACTTTCGCGCCAAATCAGCGTCAGGAGCGAACATTTGCGCGCCCACAAGTTCAAGGTCAGCCTGTGACAACAGCCGCGCAAGCACGCCGCCCGTCCTACTTTTCGCCACCGTATATGGCGTAACAAGCACATAAGAAACAGTTTCCATAAATATTCTCCTTATTATATTCAGAAAAGCGCCTTTTTCGCGTCCTCAAGCTCGCAATCCATATCTTCCATCAGGCACTTTTCCTCTATTTGCAAAAGGCGAGAAGGATTCGGATTAAGAATATGCTCAGGAATATTGAGTTTTTCCCCGAAAAGATACGCTTCATTTTCATAAAGCCACTTCATAAATTCGCTGTATGGTCTGCGATTTTCACCAAACCACCCTATTTCGGCTAATGCGGCAAGGCGGTAATACGCATTAAACGCCAATTTAGCATGGCTCGTAACCGACTCTGTCCACAAAGGCGCCTCTACGCCGATGATGTTTTCTGGCTTATTAACGCCATTCAAGACGGGATTAAAGCCGTAAGTCTTCTTGAAAGGAGTCTTCACATAAGGATAATCCATGTAAAGATACTCACAGTTAGCTATGATAGTTTGCTGACCATCGTTAATCCATTGAACCGTTTTCTCACCAAGTTGGTCGCGGCTATCCCAATGAAAGCAAATCACGGAAGTATCCGCCGCATCCATGCCGTCATTGTAGACAATTACCTTGATATTTCGCCGTTTAAGGCTATCGCGGAACAAGTTTTTTGCGTATAACTTCAAATCTTCGATACGATTCGTCCCCAATTCTTTCATTTTCGCCTGACATTTCGGACAAATCTCCAAGTGTGTGAGCCGAACCTCGTCAAAATCAATATGAAAAGTCTTTGCCGAGAATAAATCCGCAAGCGCGAGAAGCAATCCTTCCACAAAGCGCATGGCGTCGTCGTTCCCTATGCAAAGCGTATTTTCCAAGACGCCGAAGTTACCCGGAACCTCGATTTGTTCACCAGAACAAGACAATTCTGGATATGCCGCGATGAGCGCGCTCGAATGTCCGGGCATACCCAACTCAGGAATGACTTCTATGCCGCGTTCAGTTGCGTAAGCGACGAGATCACGAACTTCTTCTTCGGTATAGAAGCCCGCGTGAGGCGTATTATCGCGGAAGTTTTTCTTGTGAAAGCCGCCGTAATAGGTAAATGAGCGCTTTGTCGCTATCTCCTCAAGCCGAGGATAAGCCTTCAGAGCGATACGGAACCCCTGATCATCGGCAAAATGCCAATGAAACTTGTTTAGATGAAGGCGATACATAATGTCCAAGAGACGGCGCACTTCGTCCGCGCCGAAAAAGTGCCTCGACACGTCAAGCATCGCCCCCCGATAGCCATAAACAGGCTCTCCCTGAAATAATTCTCTTTTAAGAAGTGATTCGTCAACCATAGAAAATAGTATGACATAAACAACGAAGAAAGGCAAGTCTTACCATCGCGTCTCCAGAGCGCTTGTTTACCAATTTGATGCTCTACTGCTGGTAAAAACGCCGTATCTCTTGGAAAAATTGCGGACTTTGACGGAAAAAATACAGCCGAAGGTCTATGAATACGGTTTCTTGAAGGAATAAGAGTAAATGACAGGAAGAGCGTCCCCTTCCCCGTTAGAATAATTTATAAAAATAATGATACGGCGCAATATAATAATAATATTGCCATTATTATATTTAATATTTTCCCATGTTTATTAAATAATATGCTGAATAGTGAGCCAAATAACGCCCAGCATATTGTCCCGGTAAACCCCACAAATGCCAATAAAAACACGAAAAATATCAATATCGGCACCGCTTCATAATATACCAATATATATGACGACATCGCCGTTATTCCGTAAATTATAATCTTGGGATTTATTAACTGTAATAACGCCCCTACCAAAAAACTGCCGTTATTGTTTTTAATTTCATGCGCCTTTGACGGAACTAATGTTTTTATAATTAAATATACCATATAAGCGGCGCCTAATATTTTCATGGGGAATTGTATTTTAGGGATCAGTGTATATAAAACAGTGGAAAAGACTAAACACAAAATCATTACAACAAAGAAGCCGGCAAATATTCCAAGATTGAAAACTATTCCTTTTTTGAAACCCACATTTTTTGTATTATTCATTGACATAATATTATTTGGACCTGGAGTATAAGCCATAATGAAAATATATGAGAGAAATGAAACCCACGGAAACATGATTACCCCCTTATTTTTTACATTATAAAATTCTTAAATATCTTTGTCAACTGCAACCCTTCGGGTATTTGAAAGCGTCTTACTCTGTCGTGTACGGAACTTCCGTGCCGCTATTGAATCGTCGCGGAACATTCGTAAGTTTCTCATAATAAGGGATTATCACGGAAATTGCCTTGCTTTGGTATCAGACATCGATTTATGATAAATTCTTCGTGGTAATTTCGGAACTTTTTAGCCTCCTTTTCCTTCGCATAGAACAACCGCTAAATCACGTAGAACAACCGCCAAGCCTCGCATAACAACCGCCAAGCCTCATAGAACAACCGCCAAATCATACATAACCACCGCTAAATCCCGCAGAACAACCGCCGAATCGCATAGAACTACCGCCAAGCCTCGCAGAACTACCGCCGAATCGCATAGAACTACCGCTAAATCTCGTAGAAAAACCGCCGAATCGCATAGAACCACCGCTAAACCCCGCAGAACTATCGCCGAATCGCATAGAACCACCGCCAAGCTTCATAGAACCACCGCCAAATCACACAGAATAACCACTAAACTCCGCAGAACCACCGCCAAGCCTCGCATAACCACCGCCGAATCGCATAGAACAACCGCTAAACCACGCAGAACCACCGCCTAATTACATAGAACCACCGCTAAACCACGCAGAACCACCGCCAAGCCTCGCAGAACTACCGCCAAGCCTCGCAGAACTACCGCCGAATCGCATATAACAACCGCTAAACCCTGCATAACCACCGCTAAGACTTATATAACCACCGCTAAATCACATAGAACAACCGCCAAGACTGTATAGAACAACCGCCAAACCTCATATAACCACCGCTAAACCTCATATAACCACCGCTAAATCATATATAACCACCGCCAAGTTCATATAACAACCGCCAAATCATATAGAACAACCGCTAAACCTCATATAACCACCGCTAAACCTCATAAAACTACCGCCAAGCCCATATAACAACCGCTAAATTATATAGAACCACCGCTAAATCAGGTAGAACAACCGCTAAATCAGGTAACTTTTAGCCGTACAGTCTGGGTTGGGGGGTGGCGGAAGACCCACGTAGTGGGTCTGGAGACAGGGAGGCGCGTCTCAAAGGCGGCGGTATGCCGAAATGTTTTGGAAATAGCGCCCCCTTTCTTATTATTTAGCTATGCTTGTCGGGGTCAGCGGCACTTCCTGTCGGACAACACCCGTTGCGAAGTTTTTAGACACGCCGTGCGTGTGGAAATAGCGCCCCCCTCCTTATACTTATGGCGCCTGCCTTGCGGCGGCGCACCCTTCCTAACACCGCGTAGGTTCCGCTTGCGAGCAAGCGTAACCGTCCTGTCGGGGTCAGCGGCGCTTCCTGTCGGACAACGCCCGTTGCGAAGTCGTCTAACAGGCTTGCCTGTCGGACAACGCCCGTTGAGAAGTTGTCAAACATCCTGCGGGTGGAGAAATGGTGTCAGACGCAACTTTGATGTCTGACACCGACTTTCTCCATGCCATTAAAGAGCGGAGTAGGTAACTCCTAATGTTCCAGATATTCCGGGTAGGGGATAATCTATAAAAGTTTGGTAAGAGGCGTTTAATACGTTATGGACCACGGCGAAAAGCGTCAGGGAGCCGATTTTCTGGCGGACATTCAGGTTCAGGAGGAAGAAAGGGGCTAGTTCTCTTGCGTTAGCTGTGTCTACAAAACGCTCGCTTTCAAAATGTCCAGAGACAATAACCAACCCCGCGCCCCAATTACCTTCGAGCGCGAATCCCGCGATATGAGTCGGCGTATAAGGGATACGTCTGTTGTCGTCCCATAACGCGCCGCCTGTTAGTAGACGACTTTCAAGTAATTGATAAGAAAGGGAGAGCTTCGCGGTTTTGAAGGTTGTTTGAAGAATAAGCGGGACAGGGAGAGTGGCGTTAGCCTCGACTTTACAACCCCAAAAGGCGGCTTCGCCTGCGTTCTGGGGCTTCCACGTATCGCCCAAAGGATACCAATGAATAGAATCTCGCGTCCATTGGGCAAATAAAGCTCCACTAACCGCGAGATAATCTTTCTTGAAAGAAAGAGCGACGTCTCCACCCCAGCCGTCCTCGCTCTTGAGGTTGGGATCGCCCGTCATGACGCCGTCATCCCAATACAAGTCTTCCATGTCTGGGTGTTTGAAACTACGGTAATAGTTGTTTTTAAGGGATAAGCCGTCTGTTATGCGCCAAAGAAGCCCCAGCTTGGGTACGGGAATTATTAATTCTTCGCGCAAGACGGCTTTTATAGACGGCGCGATGAGGAATTGCCTGTGAGGTTGGATGTATACGGTCAAGTAGACGCCCCAATCGCTTGTTCGGCGGGTTTCCGTATTGTAAGAGAGAAGTTCCGCAAAGGAGTAATCGGCTCCCATTTTCAGAACGAATCGCTCCGTGGGGAACCATGTCCATCGGTTTACCGCTTGAATATGGTGTAAACTTTGCCCATCTCCCGCGAAAATCGAGTTTAAGAAGTTATAATCCAGGGTTAATTCCGCCGCCCATTGATCTGAAAAAGCGCGAGGCATATCGAATAAGAGAGTTCCACGCAGTGAGCGACTTTCTTGCTCATCAAAGTCATCTGAATAGCCGGAGCGGGGGATGTTTTTATGCGCGAAATACACGTTTGTTTTCAGGGAGACTACGGCGGAATACGGCAAATCCCGCGTATAACCAGCGGCTATTCCTGCATCCCAGACTTCGCTGTTTGACTTGCGGCGGACGATGCCGTTATCATCTCGGAATGGGAAATGGTTAGCCGCGCGGGTTGCGAAAAGGTTAGCGGAAAGCGAATGTTTCCCCACGCCGAAGCCCGCGGATACAGCGGCGCGTTGGGAGTCCGCGAGGTCCTGCCATTGACGGGGTGCAGATTCGTCTTTGTTATCCATAAACAGGACCGGAAGGTAGGATGTATTAGAGAGCGAGCCGTTTACGCGTAAGCCGGGCGCTTGTTTCTTTGCGGTAACGATATTGACGACTCCACCCAATGCGCCTGAGGTATTAAACGAGCTGTCGGAGCCGCCTTCGATGACTTCGATGCTTTCTATTGATTCAGGCGCGATGACCGCAAAGTCGAATCCGCCTGTTACCGGCGAATTCGCCAACACGCCGTCTACGAGGAAGGCGACCCGTTGCGCGTCAAAGCCCCGCAAATTGGCGCTTGCGCTGTTGCCGTAACCGCCGTAGCTCAAAGTACCCAGATTAAGCGTATCTTGTAAGAGTTCCGCAATATCCCGGGATCCGCTTTTTTCTATATCTTCCTTTGAGACGACTTTCTTTGCGGTTGTGTCTTGGGGCGGGCTTGCCTGTATTGTTACGCCTTCGTCTTCGAGTTCCTGCGCCTGTATCGCCTGCACCAAAACGAGCGTTGTAAAGACAAATAGCAAAAACCGCAGTATAGGTTGATTCCGCGTCATTCACCGGTCTTTGTATATACGCCCCACATTGAGACGTACTTATTCATAGCGGAAAGAGACACGAACCCGTCGACCGCATCGTTTGGTGTGTCGAAGCAATAGGGAAACTGTTCGTCATAATACGCGGTCGCCATCTCCGCGCTTTTCGGGTTTTCTCGGAGGTTACGGAAATAGACTGCGGTGTATTTTCCCGTATTTGCACCAGTGGATAATCTGACGATGAATACGCCTGATCCGTCTTTGACGCTGGCGTTGATGCTGTCCGTTGTAGTTTCCGCATTGAATATAACGAACTTGTAGCAATGAACGATGTCCGCGGTGAAGTCCGAGTCCCATTCTCCCCCAGGGGGCGTACCGTCTTCGTAGGACAGCGTTACGCTTCCGATGGTATAACCGTCGGTGCCATAAGGACCGATAAACATCCATTCGCCTTTAAAATCAGTCCACACTACATCCGCATAGTAGACTTCCGTATTCGTTGCGCCTGAGCCGCAAGCCGCGAGCCAGAGCGCAAATAGGATAATGATTGGTTTATATTTGTTCATAACAGCATTATAGGGGACTTTTAGCAGGCACGTCAATGGGAATGGGGCAGGAATAACGCGCCACCGATGAATTTTCCTCTTGTAAAAAGAAGTATTTATATGTTATTCTTAAAATATGAGAATAGCCATAATAAACGTTCCAGCGCAAAGGGGGATTGTTTCCCCCTGTATCACCGCGTTGCAAAAAGGTTTTGAGTCCATGGGACATCGTTCCGACGTTATTGATGCGTGGACGGACGACGGTTTTCGCCTGCCCTCTTACGAGTACATCGTGGTAAGCGCAGAGACGCTTTCCTTTTTCTCGCGTAAGTTTCCAGATTGTCTGTCTAAGATACTTGCCGCAACCGGAGGCGTTGCGGGTAAGAAAAGCGCCGCGTTTCTGGGGAAGAAATGCCTTTTCATCAACAAGGCGCTTGCTGGTCTCATGTCCATCATGGAAAAAGAAGGTATGTTCGTGAATTGGAGTGATACGCTTTTGAGCGCGGAACAAGCCGAAGCGTTGGCGAAACGCATCGGCGCGTAAAGGGCGTCGTTTCATGGGAGAAGGCGCGGAGAGGCGATTTAGAAAATGGATAATTATTACAGCCTGCTTGGAATCAAGACGGACGCCTCTCCCGCGGATGTAAAGAAGGCGTTCCGTGAAAAGGCGAAGAAGTTCCATCCAGACGTCGTGGGCAAACAGGGAGACGCGGAAATGCGGCGTCTCATTTCCGCGTACAAGATTCTTTCGGATAGACAGCGACGTTTTGAATACGACAAGACGTTTAGACTATCAGAGAAGGGCGAATTTGATTACCGAACCTTTCTTAAACGGAGAAAGGACGATCCGGTAAGTCAGGCGAAGCTCATGGTATTGGACCTCTTTCACGGAAGAGAAGAGGACGCTCTTGCTTTATGGCGCGAGCGTGGCGGGCTTGATTTCCCAATGAATCGCTATCTTAACCGCGAAGACTGGATGGATGGCTCCTACATTCTTGCTGAAGAGCTTGTCAAACGCGATTGTTATTACGAAGCTTTTGTCGTGCTTGTCGATATTATGAAAGAAGAGAGGCGGGAGCCGTATTTTAGGCATTTTTCCATTGATGTGGAAATTTTTTTGAAGGAGCTAGTAAGACTGCGCCTGCGGCGCGTCGTGAATGACGGCGTCTGGGTTTTCTGTATGGAAACCTTGTTGGCGTTGGGTGGGTTTCCAGCGAAGGACGAGGCGCGATGGCTCTGTTCCATGTCGGAAGCGCTATGTGGACTGGGTAGACGGGAAGAAGCCAGCATCGTTTTTTGCAAGGCGCTTGAAGTGTATCCACGTTTATCAAGCGTCAAACGCCTACGAAAAAAATTAGGTATTAAATGATACGTTTAAAGAATGAAAAACAGATTGACAGCATACGAGCGTCATGTAAGATGCTCTCTGCTATGTACAGGGAATTACTCCCACTCATAACGCCGGGTGTTGAAACCATCGAATTGGACAAATGGGCGCAGAATTGGATAAAAAAGGCGGGGGGGAAACCCTCGTTTCTCGGAGTGGGAAGTAAGAAGAATCCTTTTCCCGCGGCGTTGTGTATTTCCATCAACAACGAGGTTATCCACGGCATCCCGTCAAGGCGGAAGATAGCGGATGGGGATCTCGTGTCCATAGACGGCGGTATAGACCTTGACGGGTTCATTAGCGATCAGGCGTTTACCGTAGAGGTGGGGAAGGTAGGAGAGAAGGCGCGTAAGCTCAACGCCGTTACCCACGAATGCCTCAAGCGGGGCATTGAAGCGGCAAAGGCAGGGGATCGACTCCTCCAGATAGCGCGGGCTGTGAGCGGTTATGCGGAACCATTTGGTTTTGGCGTAGTGTATCAGTACTGTGGACACGGGGTTGGCTTTGGCTTGCATGAAGATCCATCTGTGCCTAACGTGCCGCACGGGCCAAATCCGCGTATGGCGGCTGGTCTTGTCATAGCCATTGAGCCTATGATCAATATGGGTGCGCCCGAAGTTGATATAGCCCGCAACGGATGGACTGTTCTAACCGTAGACGACTCGCTCTCGGCGCATTGGGAACACACGCTCGCCATATTCAGCGACCATACCGAAATACTGACTGACGAAATCGTCTTTTGACGTAAGACTGTTAGACATCTCCCCAACTATAAGTCGGTGTCTGATATAACCCCCGCGAGTCCACGGCTAAGCCCCGCAAGTCCATAGCCACCCCCCGCAAGTCCACGGCTAACCCCCGCGCCTTCGCGGCCATCCCCCGCAAACCCACGGCTAACCCCCGCAAACCCACGGCTAACCCCCGCAAGTCCACGGCCATCCCCCGCGCCTTCGCGGCCATCCCCCGCAAGTCCACGGCCATCCCCCGCAAACCCACGGCTAACCGCTATTTCTCAAACGGAGATTGCCTGCGCCCACCCTTTTTGTCGCTCTCTCATCCGCTCCGTGGAGCTGGAGCCACCCCAAAAAGGCGGGAGTGGAACATTATTAAATCAATTTTAGATACTTTATTTTCTATGCCGTCGTTCTAACTCTGCAAGTACTTCGGTAACTGAAACACCTTCGCGGGTCATAAGCGCGGTAGTAAAATAGAACAAGTCCGCGGCTTCCCAGACCACTTCTTCATGAGTCTTTGCAGTACAGACCTCTTCGGCTTCCTCTCGCACCTTTTCCCGTACCAAGTCGTCGTCTAAGGTAGCTGTGTAAGAACCCGGCTTGGGGTGTTTGAACCGATCCGCGATGACGGCTTGAAGCCGCTCCCATGTGAAAGCGCGGTCGATACCAAAGCACGACCATGCACCCGTATGACACACACATCCGGCTGGCTCAACAATAGCGAGCAAAGCGTCTCGATCACAGTCTGCCCGCAGACGGAGCAATTTTAGGGTATTGCCGGAACTTTCACCTTTCATCCAGAGCTTGTCGCGAGTTCTACTATGGAAACAAAGATTGCCGCGGACAAAGGTTTCAGTAAGCGCCTCGCGGTCCGCAAAGCCTGTCATAAGCATTTGTCCATCGGTGGTTTGTGCAATAATCGGTAAAAGCGTCCGAGGAGAATCCGCCGAGTTAGCAGACGACCCCGTTGTATTTAAAAAACCTTTTTTCCAGTTTAAGCACCGCACAAAAGCGTCCGCGAGACTCACTTTGCCAAGGTAAAGAGCCATACCAAGCTGAACATCGCAACCAAGTTCAGCCAGCGTTTGAATCTCCTCGACCGTTGATACACCGCCCGCGGCAGTTATGTTACAAGAAACCATTTCCCGTAAACGTTTGACCGGCGCAAGGTCAAGTCCGGTCAATGTGCCTTCGTGGTCAACGCCTGTAAATAGCAATTCACCGGCAAACGGCTCTACAGCCTTTGCGATCCCGATAAGACCAAGTCCAGTCTGAGTCTTCCATCCGTCAATGGTTATTCGATAATCGCCGTCCTGGTCTTTTTTTGCATCAACCGCAACGATGATATGTTCACGACCGATCTCCCTTGCCATTGACGACAGAAATTCCGCGTTTACGCCGAACTGCCCATTCACACGAAAAGCTATGGACCCAATGATGATCTTCTTTGCGCCCATGCTCAACAGTTCCCGCGCCTGTTTGACCGTTCTGATCCCGCCGCCAACCCTACATTCAGCCTTTCTCAACAATGGCTTAATGATGTTGAAATTTGACCCTTTACCCATCGCCGCGTCAAGGTCTATGATCGCCACTTCGCCATATCTGTCAAATTCTTCGATGAGTTCTTCCGCATTGTCTCGCTGTAAAATAAGTTCAGAGCCTTGCTTCAATTGGACAACCTTTCCACCTTGTATATCTATTGAAGCTACTACCATATCTTACCTCTCTCCATTAGGTTTCTATACTTTCCCGCAAGCATCTTTGCTTTTTTGACCGCTAGACCGCAATACTTCTCAGGGCTTTCAAAGAAAGATAAAGCATCCACCCTTGTTGCGAATCCTAATTCCACCAATTTTTCCGTAATACGGGACAAAGCGTCTGTATTCTTAGACAAGGCGGCTATGAAACTCAAACCGTTCTTTTCAGCGTCAAGCGTGATTCTGCGCACCACCTCATGCGCGTTAGAAACACCGGACTCGGCGAGCAAGATGTAAGCAGGCTCCGCCATAACGCCGCCTGAGATTCCCCCACTCCTCAGATTCTCCCGCAGACGGTCGTGGTCAACGCCAAGCCCCTGCATCACGTCAATCATACGACTAACCGCCATACAAAAACCTGTAATATATTCCGCAATAAACCGCTGACTCGCGGAATTAGTCAAATCCCGTTGATGTTCGCTAATTTGATCCATGAAAAAAGTCATCGTGCGCGGGAAGAATGTCTTCCATAAACTCTTGATATGCTCGCTGTTCCACGGATTACGCTTCTGCGGCATAGTCGAAGAGCCAATCTGTACATCTGCAAACCCCTCTTTCAACTCGCCGATTTCACTCCGTTGCAAATTACGCAAATCATCGGCAAGGTTAGCCAAAATACCAAAAGCCGTGTTGAATTCCAAAAGTGTGCGGAGCAAATATTCAGGTTCAACTAACTGCGTCGAATGTTCCGAAGGCTCAAGCCCTAGTTCCGCAAGATACAGACGCTCCAGTTCTTCGGGATCGTTAGTCAACATACTCACCGCATTGTAAGCCCCAACCGCACCCGCCAGCTTGCCTTTCAGCGCGTTCACCCGCTCTTCAATCTCCAGAATAGACTTTCCCAGACGGGACACGTATTCCGCGATGGCAAAGCCCAAGGTGATCGGCACCGCCTTCTGCCCATGAGTCCTCCCTATCTGCGGGGTTTCCGCTTCTTTTTCCGCGAAGTCGCAGAGCAGGAGTTCCAATTTCCTAAGCAACGGCAGGACGACCGCCTGAGTCGCTCCTTTGATGCGATAGGCGAAGCTTGTATCAAGAATATCTACACTTGTCGCCCCAAGATGGACAAGTGGAGCAATATCTGGCGGCACCTTCCTCTTCAAAACGTTTACTAACGCCCGGATATTGTGGCGGGTCTCCTCTTCCTCAGTGTAAACCTCTTCAGGGTCTATGGTGATATTATCAAGCAACGCCTCCAGCTCCCCAGAGAACTTTCCACACATACGAAGACGCGCCTTGATCAACGCGATTTCCGCCTTAACACACGCCAGAACCGAAGCAGACTCAGTTAGAAATGGCTCAAGACCGTCAAAAACCGCCTTTTCAGACAACGAGTATCGGTGGTCAATAGGAGAAATGTTTTGGAATATAGAACGGGTTTTCATAACATAAGGAACGAAAGCTAGGAATGGGATCAGATTCGTTTATCAGGACCGCGCCCACTCCACGCCCCTATCTTCCCATTTCCTCCTCTTTTACGCTGATCTCTTTTTGTACGGCGTCGAGTTTGGTAAAGATTTCTTTAACTCCGGGCGTTAGAGGGTTGACGCTGGCTATCTTTTGTTCCGCAAGCGCCTTATAGACTTCTGCGCCGAGCTGTTCCATGAGCTTTTCCGCCTTAGCTTCGAGCTGTTTGATTTCGAGGAAGAGCTTACTCTTTGAACTAAAATTCTGAGCGGCGTCTCCAGCCTTACCGATAAATTCTTTCCCAGCGGCGGCGCCTTTTGCTCCCAAATCTTGGGCAGTATCCCCAGCTTTTTCAGCAAACCCCTGTGCGGCTTCGCCTGCTTTAATCGCAAGCTCTTTCATTCTTTCAGCAAATGTCATAAATCTCTCCTTAAATTAAATAAAGACGGTATCTCACACGTCTTCTTGAGAAGAGTATAGTATATATTCTGATTCTTATCAAGACAAATAATGCAAAAAGGGGAAAGTCTACATTTACAAGAGAGCTGGGTCTGATGGCTGTCGTCAAAACGGAGATAGCGGCGACCTTTCTCGCAAAAGAAGTAATAATAAAATATTACCATGAATGGCGAGCAGAACATCCACACTTGCCTGTGTATAATATGATTCTGAAGTCTAAAAGTTAAACTCTGAAGTCTAATATTTTAACCTTGAAGTCTAGTTGTTGAGCTTTAAATCCTAGTTATTGAAGTTTAAATCCTAGTTGTTAGAGTTTAAATCCTAGTTGTTAGAGTTTAAATCCTAGTTGTTAAGGTTTAAATCCTAGTTGTTAAGGTTTAAATCCTTGTTGTTAGAGTTTAAATCCTAGTTGTTGAAGTTTGTAGTATAGGATTAAGCTTTGAAGTCTAGTCAAGAATCCGGTGAAGGCGGGGACTGTGGAACGGGCGGTGGAGTGGGGGTTCGGGAGTTTATATCACCGGCTACATCGTCTAACTAGGTTAGTAGACGATGTGGTGTCAGACATCTGTAATATCCGCCGTTTGTGGGTCAAATCTAGTGTGCGCAGGCGATCTCGTTGGAAAAACGCACCCTCTAATAGTAAACAGGCTACGCTTACTTATAAGCGTAGCCTGTCAAGTCAGGGTCAGCGGGTACACTTTGCACAAACACCCTGTGTCGTTAAACGGTGTCAGACATCCGTTACGACGTTTAAAATTTAGCCTTGGGCTGGGTGATCTCTTTTTTAATTTCGCTGTTTTGGTCTTGCCAGACGATTCGGTTAGTTTCGAGGTTAGTGAGACTGGCGTCAACGAAGTAGGTCCTGACCGATTTATTGCCCGCGCGATCCACTATGGACTTTACAGAACCTTGCAAGATGAAATTTGCACCTGTTTCATTACCAATAGCCGCCGCACTGTCGTCGCTTGCATAGCCACTGTTTTGATCTTCTCTTTCCGCGCGAATTTCGTTTCTCGCGTCACCGCCAGCGACAAAATCGAGTTCTCCGCTGTTTATGATGACGCTCTGCATCATTGTTGATATGATAGACGTGTCAATATGCTCGCTACTTGCGTTTTTAAACGAACCCACTATCACAGTCGGATTTGCACCGTCGTGAGACGCCCTGAATTCACTGACTAGCCTGTTGACGTTAGACGATGTCAAACACGCATTGATGAGACTACTACAGACAGTCCTCACGTCGGTATCATTCCACTTGCCACTCAAATCAACCTGAGTACCTGCATCAACACGATTAACTGTGGGACCCGAACTACATGACACGGCTGTTACCGAAATAGCGACAGCCAATAAAATAATAAGTTTTTTCATTTCTAAAAACCTCCTAATGGAATATAGTATAGCGCAAGTAAAGTTAATTGAATTATATGAAGAATACCCTGCGCGATACCATTAAAATAATATAAAGTATAAAATTTACCCCAGCGTTTGTCAATGGGATGATAACGCGGTAGAAACTATCCGTAAATAAAAGCCTCTTTTGGTCCATATATGCGGATGTTGGAAAATATCGGATTTTTTACATTCAAGACGCGGAACGACTTGGATGTTACAGAGGGCAATCCCAAGAACATATCCGATTTATCAGGACTTGATGAGTCGCCTTCGTTTGTGGAGAATTCGCAGTCTGTAACGACAAGATTTTCTATAGGCGATTCTGGCAGTCCCGCTATGAAGCCGGCAGACGCTCGGCATCCGAAAGAATGGACGTGTTCTATGCTGATGTTCTTGATTGATGGAGTAGTGGAAACGACCGGCACAGGGTCAAGTCCAAACAATTCTTCCGAAAAATCAGCCCCACACCGGTAAAACATATTTATAGCAATAGGGCAGAGGTTATTTTCCATGGTGAGTCGGCAGAAACGAAGATTGCAGATTTCTCCACCGCGTCCACGTCTTGTTTTTATACGGACGCCCCTGTCCGTTCCTTTGAACAGGCAGTCTTCCGCGATCACGTTGAATATACCAGCCGCTGTCTCGCTTCCAATCACGATGCCGCCGTGTCCATCTCTTACCGTGCAATGCCTGACCGTTATGTTTTCAGACGGCTTGTTCACCTTGATACCGTCCTCGCCTGATCCTGACTTGATGACAATGCCGTCATCTCCAACCGCGACCTCGCATCCTTCGACCAGCACTCCGTAACAAGAGTCTATGTCAATGCCGTCCGTATTCGGCGCGTCCGGCGGATTAGATATGGTAAGTCTTCTGAGTGTAACGCCTGCACAAAAAAGAGGGTGCAGGGTCCAGAACGGCGAATTCTCTAGGGTAAAGTCTTCGAGAAGGATATTGGAACAATGACGGAATTGCATAAGCGGTGGGCGCAGAAACTGCATCTCCCTGCTTCCGCCGCCTGAAGGCTGACGCTCATAACCCGAATTGAGGCGCGCCAGCTCTTTTTCCAAGTCTGTTTCCGGCGACTTCTGTCCACGCTCACGCTTTTCTTTAAGAGCCGTCCACCATGTGTCGCCGGACCCGTCAAACACGCCTTTCCCGCTAATGACGATATTTTCCTGCCCATCCGCGAATACAAGCGGCTTCATCGCGTAACATTCCACGCCTTCCCACCGCGTCAGCGTCGGTCTATAACGCTCGGTGTCAGGTATGAAACTAATAATGGCGTCTTCTTCGAGAATAAAAGTGGTATTGGAAAAAATCTCTATGGGGCCAGTACGCCAAACGCCCGCGCCTACGTGAAGAGTTCCATTGCCCATCCTTTTCAACGCTGTAAACGCCGCGGCAAAGGCGTCCGAATTATCGAACTGTCCATCCCCACGCCCACCGAACTCTGAGATGTTTCTCTTAACCATACAAACCCCTTCAGGCAAATCTGTTCAGGCAAACCTGTTTAAATACTTCCCAACGGGTGTTGTTTGAAAGGGGTACCCGCTGACCCCGTCTTGACGACTCCGCTTGCATACAATAGCAAGACGTTTAAACACCGGTGTCAGACATAAAAACCCGGAACAAGACGCCTATGATTATTATACCTGATCTGGCAATAATGTCTATGGTTTTCATCTTGTTGTTTATAAAAAATTACCCTATACTAAAGTATGTTTAACTTTGGACTTCGCGCCCATGATTATGGGAAGCAAACGCCGCCTGAAAAATTGGCGGAAACCATCTCGCAATACCAGCCCGCGTCTATACAACTCGCGCTGGCAAAGGCGCTTTCTGACGCGCCGAAAGACGGTTGCCTCAGCCCCGGTTACGCCCGCGCGATACGGCGCATCTTTGAAAAGAAAGACATCGCTATCGCGGTGCTGGGTTGCTACATCAATCCTGTTCATCCGGACGCGGACACGCGGGAAAAACACCTCCGACGGTTTGAAGAGTATCTCTGCTATGCGCCGGACTTCGGATGTTCCATCGTCGGTACGGAGACAGGCTCTCGTAACCCTGATTGTTCGTTTCACCCTGACACCGCAAAGCCTGAGACCTTTGATCTGCTCTGCGCTTCTATTGAAAGACTACTCAAAACCGCCGAGAAACGCGGCGTGATAGTCGGCGTCGAAGCCGTCGCCGATCAGCACACCATCTCGTCAATAGAAGCGATAAAACGCCTCCTTGACCTATTTCCGTCTCCCTGCCTCAAAGTCATCTATGACCCTGTAAATCTCGTGCCGCTCGCAGGCTTATCAGAAACGCAGGAGGCGTTTTTCAACCGCGCTTTTGATACATTCGGCGACCGCATCGCGGTGATTCACGCAAAGGATTTTCGCATGGAAAACGGCGTCAAAGTCAACAGTTTACCCGCCGGCGTGGGGGACATGGACTACAAGGCTTTTTTCTCGCTTCTTTCGCAAAAAAAACCCGGCATCGACATTCTCCTTGAGAATAGCGTGCCGGAAACCATTTCGCTCATGCGGCGAATCAGCTCAGAATTTTAACTCTACCTTGACGAATAAGCCGCCTGTTTCAAGTTTGCGCAGGCCGCCTACTTCAGAATCTACATCTAGCTGGCGGTATTTAATTTGTCCGTCAGCCCTACTCTCAAGGGTATTATTTATCGAGATGCCCTTGTTCTGATTAAAACCGATGATAAATTTGCCGTCCACTTTATTTCCCGCGCGTTCATACGGGATGAATTTCAAACCCGTGTAGACTTCGTACCCCATATTCTCCGCGAAGGAGAAGGTCTTTTTGACGTTATCATTGGCGGGATTCTCATCGGCTTTTGTTTGCCATACTCCGTCCGTCAAAGAGCCAGCCATAAAGCCCGCCCCGAAGACGAATTGGTTGTAGGTGAATTGAGCATCAAGAGAGAGGGAAATTATTGAAAGAGGATCGCGGTAGATGTGATTGATACTGTAGAACGCGCCCGCGAGGTTTGTATCCAGACTCATATCTTTATTGATTTCCCACTGTAAACCGCCGCCTACGCCTGCGGCAAACGTGTCGCGCATACTAGTGGTATCGCGTCCGGTTATCCTGCCGACTGTACCCGCTAATACGTCAATATTCTTTTCAAACCAGCCTATGCTCAAACCAAGGGGGATGCTCATCTTGTCGGTTGGATTAAGGATAAATCGGAAAGCGCCGCCTACCGAGTTGCCAGAATAAATATCCGCGCCGTTCAAGGCGTAATCGGCTTCCACGGAAAGCTTGTTGCCCGCCAGATTAAAATCCTCCAATCGGACAGAAGCGAACAGTTGCGGGGCGTATTCTTCCGGAACAATCGAGCCGTGCTGGGAAACGCTTCCATCTTTATCAAAGAGTCGGGGAGTCGCCTCGTCAAACCTGTAGTTAGTGGTAAACAAACCAGAAAGTTTGAAAGGGTTACTCCCACTGCCTGAATAGAGCGCTTCTATCTGATAATTATAGGTATTCGCCGTTTTGAGCATATACAGAACCGATTCCGTCTCGTACTTGGAAATCCTCCCGAAATACGCGGTTTCTGTCCTATATTTACCCGCTTTTAGAAACAGCTTTACCGGCAAATTGAGCGCTATAGCGTCAAAGATACTCACTCTTCCATAGTAAGTGTCAAAGGAGACGCTAAAATCGCCTTTGCCTGCGGGTTCTACCGATAAGTCTTCATAGAAAGAACCGTTTCTATGGGTTGCCGCTATTTTGAGGTAGGCTTCAAGAAAATCGCCCTGTTCAAAGGTAGCCGGTTTATATTCAAGGTATGCGTTTGCGCTTGTATAGTAACCATTCTTTTCTGTTTCATAGGCGCCGTCGCCCGTGCCGCTTCCAAGTATCTGTGATGACTCAGCATTGCCCAACGTATATACTGCGGTAATGTCTCCTCTAGCGGTGAAACCGCCGCTTTCGGTTGTTTGAGCGAAGACCATCGCGCCCATCATCAATAATAAAACGCTAATATTCGCCTTTTTTATCATTATTTACTCCTTATTGAAGTAATATAAAATAAGGGATAAATAATTTTCTGTTAAATCATTGCATTTTTCTGTTTACAAGATAATTTTAAGGCTGGTTTCGTCTAACCGCAAAACGGTAATGCTGGAAATTTACGCGCACTGATCTGGAGCGTATGTGCGCGCTATTATAACGTCATGGGCGTACTTTGAATCATTCAAATTGACATCGCTGGTCTTCTTTCAAGCGTATAAAAAGCGACACCGGGCAATGGACGGAGTGAGGCGGCGGTGTCTGACACTAAAGGCAGGTAAGCCAGCGTCTATACACGCTATAGTCGTGAACTTGCGGAGGGTAGCCGTGAACTTGCGGAGGGTAGCCGTGGACTTGCGGGGGATAGCCGCGGACTCGCGGGCTATAGCCGTGGACTCGCGGGCTATAGCCATGGGTTTACGGGGCTTAGCCGTGAAGTTGCGGAGGGTAGCCCCGAACTTGCGGGCTTTAGCCGTGGACTTGCGGGCTATAGCCGTGGGTTTACGGGCTTTAGCCGTGGACTCGCGGGTTCTAGCCGTGAAGTTGGGGAGACTAGCCCCGAACTTGCGGGCTTTAGCCGTGGACTTGCGGGCTATAGCCGTGGGTTTACGGGCTTTAGCCGTGGACTCGCGGAGGTTAGCCGTGGACTCGCGGAGGTTAGCCGTGGGTTTGTGGAGGATGGCCGTGAAGTCGCGGGGGATAGCCCCTGATACGTCTGATACCAAGGAAGCCGATCCATTGGGAAGTCGTTAAACACGCTATGCGTGCCGAAGGGTGTGGGGGGGGGGAGCGGAAGACCGCGCAAGCGCGGGCGGGAGCGTGGGGGGCGCGACACAAGGACATCTGATTCTCCGTTTAGGGAAAGACGCGCCCCCCTCATACTAGTGATTAGTTAGCAGTTAGTAGTTAGCAAAGATCCCGCGCTTCGATATCTTTTCCTAGTTCACTCGTCTTCTTTTGCTCATTGCTCTTTACTATTTGCTCTTTTTTATTTGAACACCGAGCAGGTTACGCTTGCAAGGCAAGCGTAACCGTCAAGACGGGGACAGCGGAGCCACCTTTCGTACAACGCCCGTTAAGAAGTCGTTAAACACCCGAAGGGTGTTCGTGTCCATTGTAGGTGTTGAATATCAATATCGCGGGGAACAGTACAATCCGCGCCGAGAATAACACCTTTCACGCCGCTTTCCACCAACAGACGTTCCGTTTCAGCCTCTATTTCTTCCCGCGAGCCTCTGTAGAGCACGCCGTTTTTCGTGTTATCAAACCCGCCGATGATCGGCTTGTTCCTGAAGAGCTTTTTCCCCTGTCCCAGAGAAACGCCCTCCACCGTTACAGCCCAGTTGACGATTTGCGCCGGATAATCAATGAAATGCGCCAAATTGTTCCGATGCCCCGCATAACCACAGATGTGGAGGATGTTATATTGACTGAGGCTATTCGCGGCGTTCAAGACGATCATATCATTCGCCTCGACCAATATCCGACGTGTTCGTTTAGACGTTTTACCGCCGCTTATGTCTTGGGTACTGTAGTAGATGCCTGACGCCCCGCCTTCGCGGATTATCCGATTGACAAGGGTAACGGTGTCTTTTGCAACCACGTTAAACGCATATCCGACCGCCTCCGCGTCTTCGTCAATGAAAGCGGCGAGCGTTTCTTCAGCACTACCGCCCCTCGCAAACCTGAAGAGTGCGGCCGGGGCGAATGTGTTGTAAAAACTTAAAACCTCGTCTCCCCAAACGTCGGCGAGCGTTTTGGCGAAGGCGACCTGTTTCTCTATCCACGGGTGGTTTTCGCCGATGGACTTCACATCTCTCAAATCCGCGGCTTTTTTCGCGTTTTGGAAAGCCTCGTCAGGGTATACAAAGAAACCGTCCGTCATTATCTTGACGAAATCAGGCTTAAATTCCGCGTAAAACTTCTTGTGTCCCTCAATATTTATATCAAAAATCGCGGGATTCTTGAAGCCATCTTCTTTTTCATCCTCCGCGTAATGAAACCAAAATCCCACCGGCGTACGTTCCGCCTTTTCGTTATCAAACACCCGCTTTAGCAACGCTGTTTTTGTCATTTTCTCTCCTTTACCTTTAGTTTACGCGAATCACCCTATAGGGTCAAGCGTCAATTATCCCGCTTACCAGCGGCGAGGTTTATCCATATTATTATATTTTGTATAATGATATTTCAGGAATAAACCTAAAATCTGATATATTCAACGTAACCAGCGTCGTATTATTTATTATTGCTGTCGCCGCAATTATCGCATCATTTATAAACAGGTTATGGCTTTTATTATATTTGAATATGAGTTCGTATGCCGTTTCTGATATTTTTTCATTGATGTTTACCATTTCGATTTTCCTGAAGGCTTTTTGTATATTTTCTATTTCTTTTTTATTCCTTGCACCTAATATCAATTCCATCATGGTTATTATTGACATTTTCAAATGATTTCTTTTATCTTTGCCGATAAAATCTATGTTTTTATTTCCACGCAGATGATCGATTAATATACACGAATCAATTAAGTAGTTCAATTTTGTCTCCAGACCTTTGCCCTTAGTGTTTCTTTATTTATGTCATAGTCTTTCCATAAACCAAAGACAGATTGAATGGGATCGTCCTCTTCGGTGGTTTTGTCTGAGTTGAGATATAATTTCTCTATTTTTTTAATGAAAATATTTCTTTCTTTTTCATTAAGCCCGTTTACTTCGGAAATAATTCTGTCTACTTCTTTCAACACCATAATAACTCTCCATCCTGCCTATTCCATTAGTTTACGCGAATCGCCCTATAGGGTCAAGCGTCAATTACCCCCGCTTGCCAGCAAAGAGCAAAGACGGGCGGCGGTATCAGACAACGTGGAGGCTCCGCTTGCGTGCCTTCGGGTGTGGGGGGTAGCGTAAGACCGTGCAAGCGGACTGGAGCGAGGGGGGCGCACCACAAGGGCGCCTGTGTGTCGACCTCCGTTGTGGAAAACCGCGCCCCTCCTTATTATGCCTGTACGACTTCGCTTCGCTTGTCGGGGTCAGCGGGTCCCCTTTTCAAACAACACCCCGTATGAAGTTGTCTAACACCCGAAGGGTGTTACCATGAAGTCAAATAAGAAAAGGGGGTCCTTAACTATGTTTCTGTTGACGAGACGCAGGGGTTTGAAACAGCACCCCGCCGACAGGCTGTTGAAGTCGCGGCGGGAATGTTGTTTGCGCGGGGCGCTAAAGCAGTTTAAGATACAGGGCTTTTATGTCTTCTATCGTGGGATCCTTCGGATTACCCGGACGGCAGGCGTCCGCCATGGCGCTTTCCGCGAGGAATGGGACTTCTTCTTTTTTTGCAATCGTTTTAAGATCACGGGGAATTCCAACGTCAAGAGACAGCTGTTGAACCGCGTCGATGGCGGCTTTGCGATATTCCGCCTGACTCATCTTGTCCACGTCGGGTACGCCCATCGCCTTCGCAATATCGCGGTATTTTTTGGTGGTGGCCTCGGCGTTGTAGTCCATGACTGTGGGCAGTAGAATGGCGTTTGCAACACCGTGGGGCGTGTCATATACCGCGCCAAGCGGGTGCGCCATAGCATGTACAAGCCCCAGCCCTACATTGGAAAAGCCCATGCCCGCAATATACTGCCCCAAAGCCATGCCTTCGCGTCCGGCACTTTCGTTGTTCACCGCACCGCGTAGACATGTTGAGATAATCTCAATCGCCCTAAGATGCATCATGTCTGTCATTTCCCATGCGCCCTTGGTGATATAGCCTTCAATGGCGTGGGTCAGGGCATCCATGCCGGTTGCCGCAGTCAGTCCTTTTGGCATGGAAGCCATCATGTCCGGGTCAACCACCGCCACATCGGGAATATCATGTACATCAACGCACACAAACTTACGCCGTTTTTCCACATCGGTGATGACATAGTTAATGGTAACTTCCGCCGCTGTTCCGGCCGTGGTTGGTACGGCGATGGTGAATACCGCTTTGTTTTTGGTTGGCGCGACCCCTTCCAGGCTACGAATATCCGCGAATTCCGGGTTGGCGACGACGATGCCGATGGCTTTTGCCGTGTCAATAGCCGAACCACCGCCGACCGCGATGATACAATCCGCGCCGCTTGTCTTGAACGCGGCAATTCCTTTTTGAACGTTTTCGATGGTTGGATTTGCCTTCAAATCGCTGAACACATCGTAGGCGATACCTGCCTTATCCAAAAGGGACGTAACTTTGCCGCTTACTCCGAATTTAATGAGATCCGGATCCGCGCAGACAAAGACTTTCTTAAAGTTATGCCCTTTTACCTCATTAGCGATTTCCTCAATCGCACCCTTTCCATGATAGGAAACCGGGTTTAATACAATTCTACGTGCCATAACACGCTCCTTAAAATGATTTTTATGGAGGCTTTCCCAAAACTGAAGTTTTGAAAGAGCCTCTATAAAGAACTATATACCCTGTGGAGTGTATTGTCAAATTTTTTATACTTTTTTTGATAAGAAAGCGGTGACCGCAATGAGCAATGACGAGACGTGCGGCGGTGTCAGAGACGTGGCGTGCGCGTGAGAGAAAGCAATGAGCAATGACGGGCAGGCGGTGCCAGACAACGCGGAGGAACCCCGCTTGTTTACAAGCGTAGCCGTCAAGACGAGGTCAGCGGCACTTCCTTTCGTACAACGCCCCCGTGTGAAGTCGTCAAATACCCGAAGGGTGCAAGCGAGGAGCCGTCCTGTCGGGGATAGCGACCTCTTCTTCTAACACCGAGTAGGTTCCGCTTGTTTACAAGCGTAACCGTCAAGACGGGGACAGCGGGTCTACCTTTCGTACAACAACCATTGTGAAGTCGTCTAACACCCGAAGGGTGTTGCATAAAGTCTGGTTTTCTGGTATTTTTGAAACGTTATGATAAGGTATGTGATTCCAAACAATATTGACGATAGGATTTTATCCCAAGGCGCTCAAATCCTCAACGAAGGAGGGCTCTTGGCTGTTCCAACAGATACAAGTTGGGCGATAGTCTGTTCTTTTAAGTCAAAAGAAGGCATCAAGAAACTGCGGAACATATCAAAAGAACGAGACGAACAGCATTTTACCCTGTTGTGTTCGGAATTATCCCAATTCAGCGAGCTTTGTAGCCTTAACAATAGCCATTTTCGGCTTATAAACCGCCTTGCGCCCGGTCCTTATGTGTTCATCCTCAAGACCTTTCTCAATACAGAGAAGGCGTTGAACCTCAAGCGGCGGGAAATCGGCGTGCGTATCCCAGACAGCCCCATACCCATCGCCCTTGTAAGAGAACTAGGTTCCCCCCTCTACTCGATAACCGCGAAACGCTCCATGCTCCCCGCAGAACCCGCGTTTAACAGCGAAGAAGACGATCCAAGAGACCAACTCTTTGAAGCCGGATGGGAAATGGAAGATATAAATGGGATTGACCTTATACTCGATAGCGGCGTAGAGCAGGAACGGGTGTTTTCAACGGTTTTAGACATAAGCGGAGACGAAGTAACACTCATCCGTCAGGGATAAGCAGATGTCCACCAAGAAAAAGAAATGGATACGCTTAATTTTCAGACGGAGAGTCTTTGTAAGCTTTCTTATACTTGTCCAAATAGCGTTTATCCTTACCCTTGCGGGCGGTTCAAGCCTCGCGTTCCGCTATGTAAACTTTGCGCTGTCATTGATGAGCGTTATAGTGAGTCTTTACATCGTCAACAAACAAGAAAAGCCCGCCTATAAGGTAACCTGGGTTTTCCTCATACTGACGTTTCCCATTTTCGGCGGAATCCTCTATATTATATTCCATTTTGCGTCTGATTTCAAAAAACTCAAGGCATTGTTCATAAAACGGAAAGAGGAAAGCAAACCCTTTCTGGCGATAAACAACGAGTTGGTGGACGTGGAAGCGGACTGCCTCTCTCAAATCAGGTACTTGCAAAACTATGCAGGTTTCCCCGTGTATACGCGAACCCAAACCCAATATTTTAAAAATGGAGAAGATTTCTTTCAGCGAGTCCTCGTGGAGATTGAGAAGGCGGAGCGTTACATATTCCTCGAATTCTTTATCCTGCGCCCCGGAATCATGCTTGATTCTATCATTGACCTCTTGGAGAAAAAAGCCGCGCAAGGGCTTGACGTCCGCGTCATTTACGATGACTTGGGTTGTTTTTTCTCTTTGCACACGGATTACAAGCATAATTTGGAGGACAAAGGCGTAAAATGTCTTGTGTTTAACCCTTTCAAGCCCGCGCTTTCGTCCTTGCAAAACAACCGCGACCACCGCAAGCTCGTCATTATTGACGGAAAAACGGCTTTTACCGGCGGGTTGAATCTGGCGGATGAGTATATCAATAAATTGGAACGATTCGGGCATTGGAAGGATGCGGCGATCATGATTCGAGGGGAAGCGGCATGGTCTTTGACCGTGCTTTTTCTGCAAATGTGGAATCTTGAGCGGGTGAAAGACGACTTCGCTGGGTTTTATCCGCGGGTTTCCGTCGAGCGTCAAATCCCTACGGACGGTTACATTCAACCTTACGGCGACAGTCCCTTTGATGACGACAATGTGGGTGAGCATGTGTATATTCAAATCATCAACAACGCTAAGGAGTATGTGTATATTAACACGCCTTATTTGGTGGTTGACGATAATCTGCTCTCCGCGCTGATGTTATCCGCAAAGAGCGGCGTTGATGTCCGTATCATAACGCCCCACCATTGGGATAAGGAGATCGCGGCTATTACTTCCCGTTCTTATTACCGTCAGCTCGTATCTGCGGGTGTCAAAATCTACGAGTATACAAACGGGTTCAATCATTCCAAGACTTTTGTCTCCGACAACAGGGTGGCTACGGTCGGCACGACGAATCTGGACTTCCGCAGTCTGTATCTGCATTTTGAATGCGGGGTGTGTCTCTATCAAAACAGCGCAATAAGCGACATAAAGAAGGATTTCATGGAAACGCTCGCCGTCTCCCGCCAGATCATGCTCAAGGATTGCTCCAGAAACGTCTTTCAACGAGTCATACAAGACATTTTGCGAGTATTCGCCCCCCTCATGTAACACCCTTCGGGTGTTTCAATACTTCGCAAGGGGTGTTGTACGAAAGGGTGTACCGCTTTCACTGACTTGACGGTTACGCTTGTAAACAAGCGGAACCTACTCGTTGTTAGAAGAAGGTGCCACTATCCCGACAGGACGCTTTAAAGTGCGCCGCCGCAAGGCAAGCGCCATAAATAAGAGGGGGCGCGGTTTTCCACAACGGAGGATGGCGCACAGGCGCCCTTGTGGTGCGCCCCCCTGTCTCCAGACCGCCTTCGGCGGTCTTCCGCCACCCCCCAACTAATGGATCGACTCCGCGCCGCGCCTCAGACACCGCCCCGCGCCGCGTCTGACACCCTGACATCAGCCGCCCACACCGCACTAGGACGGGTGCCCGTCACGCACTAAGGCAGGTGCTCACCACGCACTAAGGCAGGTGCTCACCACGCACTAAGGCGGGTGCCCACCACGCACTAAGGCAGGTGCTCACCACGCACTAAGGCAGGTGCTCACCACGCACTAAGGCGGGTGCTCACCACGCACTAAGGCGGGTGCTCACCACGCACTAAGGCGGGTGCTCTTAACCCCTCCCGACATTCTCTCAAGCCCTCCTCTGACACCCTTCATACAGGGCGTTTACGAAAGGTGTCGCCGCTATCCCCGACTTGATGCTTTAAAACACCCAAAAGGTGCGCTTATACGCAAGCGGAACCTGTTCAAGGTTAGGAGGGGCACTATTTCCAAAACGAGATCGCCCGCACCTGCCCTTGTGTCGCGCCCCCTGTCTCCAGACTCGTCCCGCACAGCGGGTTTTAAAGGGTGGGTCTTCCGCCACTCCCCAAACCCAGAAAGGATGGGCAGAGTAAGCCGCTTTAAAACACCCGAAGGGTGCCGCCATTCCCAACCAGAAAGGATGGGCAGAGTAAGCCGCTTTAAAAACACCCGAAGGGTGCGCCATACCCTAAACATCGGGGTTTTTTAACGGCGAAAGCGAACAAATAAGTTTTTTAACGGTAGACAATAGAACTTTCAGAGCAAGCTTTCTTGCACAGCCAGCAACATGGCTTTCAGACTAAGAAGAATATCCATGATTCTTTTCTTTCTTTTACTTTTTTACCTTGGTGTCAGACATTATTATTCGTTGGTGTCTGACACCGTTTGACTTCGTGGTAATCTCTTCGTGGCATTCCGATAAATCTAATGCAAAAAACGCCGCCGTCAAGACGGGGTCAGCGGCACACCTTTTCGTACAACAACTATTGCGAAGTCGTTAAACACCCTTCGGGTGCGGGGGCAGTGGGTCCGCCTTTCGGTCAACGCCCGTTATGAAGTCGTTAAACACGCCTCGCGTGCGCCAAAAATCTTCCGAGACGACTGTAGGAAACTGTTCTTGATACCGCTTTACCACAGGGGTAAAAGATTTGTCAATGGTTCTGAAGAGCCGCAATAACCGCCCCAAAACCTTAAACATACGCCAAAGATTCTTTTCGACAACGTACCCTTTGCGCGTCCATACGTTGAATATAACCGCCTGACGAGCAAAGAAAAAATACCGCGAGCGGGCGTCCTGTTCGGACAGGATAAGTTTGCGGCGGGCAGGGGAAAATACGCCGTTAAACAGACAAAAGCGCAACAGGCGGCGGATTTTGTTTTTTTGTGGCGCAGTTTGCAAGGACTCTCGGCAGGAATCAAAGCTGGCAGGTAGAGTTTCAATATCCAAAAGCGGCTCCGCCGCGTCTACAACTTCGCGGTTAAGCGCTTCCGGGTTGACGGAAACAAGCCAATCGATCCCACGCAGAAAATCCTCGCCCGCGCGGATGACTAATTCTGCCGCCTTGTAACGATAAATAAGGAGATGGGATGCCGTCTTTATAAGTAGAAATTTTTTAAGCCATTTCTTTGAGAAAGCGCCAGAAAACGCCTCTAGATGAAGGGCAACCATAATGATGCGGTTGCGTACCCCGTAGTAACAATCTTTGGCTACAGAACGTTTCTTGTCAAAGGCTTCGTGCCAAACACATACACCGTTCAAGGTGATTTCTTGTAGTCCGTGATTGCGAAGCCCGAATTCCGTATCGTCATATTGAAAAAAAAGTGGCAGAGGCAAGTTTTTTCGCAAGCCGTCATTCAAAGGGAAACAGCAAAAAAACCACGCGAAATAATTTATACTTTCTTCGATTTCATTCTTCAATACATCGGTTGAAGAAGACAGACAATAACCGCTTTTAAGCGGCGTTATGCTGTTTATATCAACTCTATCGCCGACACTCCATTGGATATTCGGCTTGCCAAGTAGGTGCATCGCGCCGCCGAACATAGCGCCTCGGTATTCGCTCTTGAGTAGACGCAAGAATACACCCATGCGTTCAATGGCGTAATGGGTAAAAACTACATCGTCGTCCATAAGTAGGCAGTGGGTCAACCCGTATTTTTCACGGTCGTCAAGAGCCGCAAGCATGGCGCGGGCAAAACCCGCCGATCCTCCGCCGTTCATGTTCGGTAAAATCTGTACCTTTTCGCTAGAAAACGCCTTCACATCCAGCGTTCTCCCGTTGTCCGCTATGTAACACCACCAATGGTCTTTCAAAACCCCATCTTGCAGGCTTCCCAACTCGGCAACCGTCCGTTTAATGAACGCTTCCCGCCGAAACGTACAAATACAGACCGCTATATTCACCGGTGGCAAGTCAATTTCATCCGTAATGTATTCTCCACCGCAAAAAGTCGCGTCTTCAGACAAGGCTTTCAGCTCAAACGTGAGGATGCCCCGCTCGTAAAGCGGCTCAAAAGTAAAAACTTCCGTCGTAGAAGCATCCGCATGGATCCTTTCCCCATATAAAACAAACCGCTCCGGCTCGTCTCCTAATACCCATTGAACAAGCGCAACCTCAAAAGTTCCACATAGGCGCAGTTGCAACGAAACGGACTCTAAAACTGTGTACTTCCGCCATTTTTCATAAGAGAATGAGTTGAAATACGTGTCGAAAGTAACGGTCTCACCTTGCGGTGCAAAAAAGAGTTTCTTCCCAGAGTCCAAGCGGCACTTTTTGAAATCACCGCGTATATACATATCATTATGAATGTCTCCGATTGCGGGAAACTGAATTTCTTGGAGTATCAGCATTTTTTCTTTATAAAAACGATTATTTGCCTTTCAGGAATTGTTCGTATTGGTTACATACTTCGATAGTATCTCCGAAAGCCATTTGTTTGCCGTGGTCAAGCCATAAAGCTTTCGTACATATTTTCCGAACCCTGCCCGTTGAATGGGTAACGAGTACGACCGTTATTCCGCTGTTGAGGATTTCCATCATTTTCTTTTCGCTCTTCACGCCGAACGCACCGTCTCCAGACGCAAACACTTCGTCCAAAATCAATATCTCCGGCTCGATGAAGCACGATATAGAAAACGCAAGCCGCCCGGACATTCCTGAAGACAGATGCTTAACGCGGCGGTATTCAAAAGGCTTGAGTTCCGAAAAATCAAGAATCTCCGAGTATTTCGCGTTTATAAACTCGCGGGAATATCCGAGCAGAGCGCCGCGCAGGAATATGTTATCCCGCACCGTCAGATCGCCGATAAACCCAGTCCCAAAGCCAAACAGGGGAACTATCTTTCCTTCTACCTTGATGATCCCTTTGGTGGGTATCATGATTTGCGCAATAGCTTTGAGCAAGGTAGATTTCCCCGCTCCATTCCTCCCGATTATGCCGAGAAGCTCCCCTTTCTGCAAAGAAAAAGATACGCCGTCCACAGCCCAGAATTCGTGTATGTTATAGTCGCCCATGAGCTTCTTTATTATAAATTCTTTTATCCCAATGTCCTTAAAATCGCCGATCATATAGCGAATTGAAACATCGTTTACTTCTATCATTTCTTCTCCTAAATGTAATATAAAAACTTGTAATTGTATTTTTTATACATGAACATCCCTAAAAACAGGAAAACAATCGCGTATCCCAACCCAGCAAGATGTAAACCAAGACTCGGAATTTGCGAATCTATCACGATGCTCCTAAAGTATTTGATATAGATGTAGATAGGGTTGAATAAGAATATTTTCTGTAAGTGTTCAGGGAAGCGGTCTACCTCGTAAAAAATAGCCGAGAAAAACATCAAAACCTGGGTGAATATGCCGTAGAGATACGTCATATCCCTGAAAAATATATAGAGCGCGGACAGAATCAAGCCCACGCCTAAATTGAAAAGGATAAGACAACCGATGGGGTACAACAGAAAAACAAATTTCGCCGTAAAGGGTAATTTGTCCAAAGCGACGAATATAAAAAAGATTATCAATTCCAACCCGAAATTGATAAGCGAAGACACGTTTCTTGACAATAAAAAGATGTATTTTGGAACGTTTAACTGGGAAAAGATACCCGCATTGCTTAAAAGCGACTGCATACCTGACGTCGTAGACTGGCTGAAAAACGAATACACCATACGTCCGCAAAATATAAATACGATGAAATGAATCGATCTACCGAAAAGATACCCAAAGATAAAGTACATTATTGCCAATTCCACCAACGGCATTATCATGCTCCAAACCATCCCTAAAGCAGTGCTTTTGTACTTTGCGCTGAAATCCCGTTTAACTAACTCCGCAAATAAAAAACGATATTGTTTCATTTTGTCCATAAAAATCATAATTCCTCCTCAGCGACCGCCTTAAGCGCGGACGCTATAATTTTATCCATATCGTGATACACATATTGTCCCAATCTGCCGCCGAAAACAACGTCTTCTTGCTTATCGGCTAACGCTCTATATTTCTGATATAGAGTGTTGTTTCTTTCATCATTGACTGGGTAATATGGCTCAAGTCCTCGTCTCCATTCAGCAGGGTACTCGCGAGTAATGACCGTTGAAGGCTGTCTGCCGAACTCGAAGTGTTTATGCTCAATGACGCGCGTCCACGGCGTTTCCTTATCCGTATAATTGACCACCGCAATACCTTGATAATTGTCAATATCCAACGTTTCTGACTCGAATCTCAAAGAACGATACTCCAATTCGCCGAATTCGTATCTGAAAAATTCATCTATCGCGCCGGTAAATATAGTTCTATCGGCGATTCTTTTGTTTTTCTTTATGAAATCAAAATAGTCAATGTTCAGTCTGACCTCGCATCCATCAAACATCTTCTCAATAATGGGAGTATACCCACCTATCGGTATACCCTGATACGGGTCGTTGAAATAATTGTTGTCAAACGTCCACCGCAGAGGTAGCCGTTTTATGATGAAGGCAGGCAATTCCGTACAGGGCTTTCCCCATTGTTTCTCCGTATAGCCTTTGATCAGCTTTTCATAAATATCACGCCCTATAAAGGAAAGCGCCTGTTCTTCAAGATTACGCGGTTCAGTCCCATTCGCCTCCTCCCTCTGCTTGTCTATGATCGCCTTCGCCTCGGCGGGTGTCTTAACTCCCCACAGCTTGTTGAATGTATTCATATTGAACGGCAAATTGAACAGTTCACCACGGTAGCTCGCAATAGGCGAATTTACGAAGTTGTTAAATTCGGTAAATTGGTTGATATAATCCCACACCACCTTATCTCTTGTATGAAAAATATGGGCGCCGTATTTGTGGACGTTGATACCATTCATCGTTTGAGTATAGATGTTTCCGGCGATATGCAGACGTTTATCTATGACCAAACAAGACTTTCCCCTCTCACGGACAGAATGGGCAAAAACAGCGCCAAATAAACCCGCCCCAACTATCAAATAATCCATTCTTACTAGTTACTCCTATCTTTGCATTAGTTTTTCGTATTCGGCATACAGACTGCCAATCATCTTTTCAAAATCGAAGTTTTCTCTCACTCGTTTCGCGGCATTTGCCCCGAATTGCAGACGGAGCGCATCATCGTCGATCAAACGCTGGATTGCAACCGCAAGAGCATCAGCATCGCCAGATTTTACCGTGAATCCGGTTTCTCCGTGAAGGCTTACTATCGATACGCCAGTCGGCAAGTCGGTATTCACCACAGGTTTGCCGTAGAACATTGCTTCCATCTGTGCGATACCAAAAGCTTCAATATTAGCGATGGATGGAAATACAAAAATATCACAATCTTTGTATGCGGCTTTTAGTGTCTCAAATGGCAAGTACCCCAAGAAATGCACCTTGTCAGTTACACCATTTTTTTTGGTAAGTGTTTTATAGATGTTTTCCATTATACCACTACCGGCAATAAAAAGCTCCGCGCCATTTATCTTGTTCATTGCGTTGATGAGAACATCAATACCTTTGTAATATACAACTCGACCAACAAAGAGCAATTTTTTGTTGACGGGGTTTACAAGTTTCCCTGTTAAGAAATTCATCACGCCAACGTGTTTAAAATCGGAAAATTTCAATCCAAACGGAATAATCTTACATTTTGAGGCAAAAGGCTTCAGAAGTTCAGAACTTTCAATATGATTCTTCGTTGCTACAATGATTAAATCCGCTCGTTTAAGGAAAGCGCAATTAATCGGTTTAATTAATTTAGCCAAAAACCGCTGGCTGATTATGTCGCTATGCCACCAGATAACCATCTTTCCCTTATAACCGGATAAGAGATACGCCAAATCCCCCAAGGGAAATGGAGTATGGAACTGGAGAATATCGGTGTTTTTAGACATTTCTCTGAGTTTCCAAATAAAATCAAGAGATATAGGCATAGAATACAAGATTCCGAAACTCGATACGCGGGTTACCAGTACACCGTTGTATGTTTCTGTAATACCTCCCCCTTTAGGTTGACAAACAAGCGTTCTCATGTCTGTCTTATCGTTCAAGGCTTCCGCTATATCTTGAACTATCTGTTCCACTCCTCCTATCCACGGCGCATAGAATTTATTTACTTGAAGCACTTTTATCTTACCATTCATAATTCACTTTCCTTAAGCGCCATCTCGTATACGTTGTGAAGCTTTTGAGCAGACTTCTCCCAAGAGAATTGTTTCACCCTTTCTAAACCTTTCTGGCGCAGGTTCGCCCGAAGGTCTCCATTGATATACATCTGGTCTAGTTTATCGCATATATCTTCTATTGACAAGGCGTCAACGAAAAAAGCGGCGTCTCCGGCGACTTCCACAAGTGCAGAGTTATTCGCAGTCAAAACAGGAGTCCCGCAGGCGAAAGCTTCCAGAATCGGCATTCCGAAGCCCTCATAAAGCGAAGGGAAACAAAAATATACAGCACCAGCAAGTAGAAGCGGCTTCTCCTCTTCTGTAACATAACCAGTCCAAATGATGCTTTCCCGTGCCGCACTCTCCTCATACGCCCGGATAATACGCCCATAATGCCAACCTTTCTTACCTGCGAGTACCAAGGCAGGCGAATCAGGACGCTTATTCTTCAATAGGCTATATGCTTTGATGAGGCGTTCCAGATTCTTTCGAGGTTCAATGGTCCCCAGATAGAGAATATAGTTCTTCGGAATATGCCGCCGTTTACATACGTGATCTATATCCATAGGGTCAAGCCCGGTCCGGTAAATACTTGTGTCAACCCCGTTATAAACGACGCTAATCTTTTCAGATGGATAACTATAAAATCGTAATATTTCCTGTTTCGTCCATTCGGAAACCGCTATGATTCTGTCAGCTCTTCTTATGGATTTCGCCAGGCTCCATTTAAGCATATACCTCGTCTTTGCCCGCACCGTCTCCGGAAAACGCCTAAACGCGAGATCGTGTATAGTAACAATTTTCTTACCTTTCACACCGGGTGGAACGATGAAGTTAAAAAAATGAGTAATATCCGCCTTTGTTCTAAACAACCACCGATACGGTAAAGGAAACAAGGTGGACACCAGTCGGTAGAGTTTTCCATGAAAAAAAACACAAGCGCTTGTTCTTACATTATTCTTGAGATAAAGATTGACTTTCTCCATTTTTTTCTCAAATAGACTAAAGAATTCAAAAAAGAATGTATCAGAAGGGTTTTGATCAACCAGTATTTTAACAAAGTATTCTTCCACGTACCCCATTCCTGTTTTTGTATCAGACAGTAATGGCTGAATATTAAAAGCAATATTCATAAAAATTCCCTTTTGTCATGCTTTTTCAAAAACTCGACAACTTTTTTTACATCTTGCGTGTTTTCCTTGTTGCAAATCAACAGAGCGTCATCTGTATCTACGACTACGATGCCCTCCAAACCCACAAGGGCTATCAGCCGCTTTTCACTTCCGTGTACAAGAACGTCGCGGCAGTCTATGTTGACTATGTTTCCTTGTAATGCGTTGTTATTTTTGTCTATGAGGCGGATCCGTTCCAAAGCAAGCCAGCTCCCCACATCATTCCATCCGAAGCTCCCTGGTATAGTATAAACCTTACTCAAATCCGTTATTTTCTCCATGATACCGCAATCTATGGATTGCGACTTAAAACCGGGATAAACAGCTTCAAGAACGTGGTCAAAGTCTTCTGTCTGATAATAGCATTTTATTCTCTCAAGTCCCTCTGTTAATTCGGGTATAAATTCTCGTATTTCGTTTAAGATGACAGACGTCTTCCATACAAACATACCACTGTTCCACAAATACTCACCTGAATCAAAATACTTTTTTGCTTTATCAAAATCAGGTTTTTCGATGAATTCCAACACTTTGTAGATACTACCGCCGTTCTTACTAAAATGGATGTACCCATATCCGGTTTCAGGATACACAGGCATAATGCCTATAGTAACAAGCGTATCTCTTGTTTCCGCAATATCAACAGCGTCTTTCAATGAGTCACGAAACAAAGTGTTTGACTTTATAAGATGATCGGATGGAAGCGCTATCATCACCGCGTCGCCGTACTTCTTCTCTATCACGCTTGCGGCGAACCCAATACACGGCGCGGTGTTACGATCTACAGGTTCGGCAAGTATATTTTCAACAGGTATATCAGGCAACTGTTCACGCACCAGATTCGCGTATTTCTTATTCGTTACTACATAGACGTCTTCAGTCTGTACGATATCGCCTATCCTTTCTTTTGTTAATTGAAGCAAAGTCTTTCCATCCGCTGTGAGTGAATGGAACTGTTTCGGACGTTTCTCCCTACTTGTGGGCCAAAAACGCTCTCCTTTACCTCCAGCCATTATGACGGCCGCCGTTTTCATGCCTACTCCTCCATAGTTACGCCATGATCCAAATAAGGGGATCATTTAGAGAATGCTCTAACATTCTCCTACCGGCATTTGTAAAAGATAAAGAATAACCGGATGACCCGGAATTCTTTCCGACAACGCCCTCGTCCCCTTTTCTATTATCAATAGAATTTACGGGGGGGGGGGCACACAAGATTAATCATACTTTCCCCAACTATAACTACCGTCAATAGTCAGCCCCAACACAACACTAAAGGGTCTATTGTACGTTTTGTAGTCGCTAGTAGACATGCCTCTATAATAGGTCCCCTTCCGGCTTCCGAAAGCAAAGGGAACCCCAAGCGACACGGTAACACCGGTAGACGGCGAAAACTTCACAGCCGGTACCACCATTCCGGTGTCTTCAGATCGAGCGTAAGCGACCTTAACTCCTAGATACAATGAGCGCCACCCCGGTTTATATTCAATATTCGCCATATAATTAAATCCCTCTATAAGAGTGGAATTTTCCTCTTCCAAATTGCCTCTTTCTAGGTTCGCCTCTTTTACCCAAAAGGCGTCTTTCTCACCGTTGTAGTAGATTTCCCCATTGATTCTAAGCTTTCTCTTAAAAAAGTCTTGATAAAAGCCAAAATTCCAAGAAAAAGTCCAATAATCCCATTCTTTGTGCCGAACAGACGCCATTGCTTCCGCATAGACTTCCGTGTCTTTTACGGTACTCTTCACAGAAAGAAAGCTACGCAAGGGAAGGATTTCCTGATATAGAGCGCCGATATTGATGTCCGCCCATCTGAAGGCGAGATTGTACTTGCCGCCGTAAGCGATCAGCTCATTCTTCTTATTCTGCTCATTAAAGAAGTCGTCCCGCAATCGTATCATTGCTTGGATCCCGCCTATACCTATAGGAACGTCTACCCGCGCCATGTAAATGTTACCGGGGGTTGAACTAAAATAATCCCCAGATGGATTCGTGGTCCTGTTGTAGGTATGCGTCGTAAACCATGACTGCCCCTGAAAACGCGACAGCAAGTTGGTGTAGGGGTAATTAGTTGAAATGCCCCAGGTGTAAGTATAACGTCCTGCGCGAAAGAAGACCTTATTCTTGACCGTGTAGTCAAAGTAGAAATTGCCTACGGTAAACGCGAATCGGGGAAACGAATACGAAAAAGCGCTTGTTACCCGCAATTCATTTGAAATTTGATAAGTGAAGTCTAAAGACGCGGTCATAATGACGCCGGGATAGGTGTAATACAAATCGGATGTAGTCGTATGAGGCGCGACAACCTTGTTGGCTCCTCTATCCTTGTCTTGATATTTTTCCCCCCAGAACCACGGCGCTTCCTCCCATCCTGTCGCGGAACCAAATGAAAAACTATAGCTGGTTTTCATAGTGAAGCCTTTCTTTTGCATCACTGCGAGGATAGACGGTAGTTTGGGGGCTGGTTTTTCCGTCTTTTCTGGCGGCGAAGCTACAGACGCAGGTAGTTCTCCAAACAGAGAATCTACGTCAATGTTACCCTCCGGTAGTTTTCCGGTGGTTAATAAGTCGGAATAAACAGGCGCGGCTGGCTTTTGAGACACAGTCTCTTGATTCTGAACAACCGTTGACTCAGACGGTTCTCCAAACAGGGAGTCTATGTCAATGTTACTCTCCAGCAACACGCCATCCATCTCTTGTCCAGGCATCAAACAAACAGGAACGGCACTCAACAATACAACGCACAGAAACGGGTAAAAGTCTCTCAAGAAAAACTTATTTCCGCCATATTCACGATGCGAAATACTCACTGATTTACGTTCTCCAAGAAAGTCTTCGAGTATACGGAGTCCGCGACCTTGTCAAATTTAGGCGTGCCAATACTTACCAAAGTCTTTTCTTTTATGAAAACATTGTTGATGATTGCGCCAAGAAGCTCTTCGACAAAGAGTAGTTGCTTTGGAACAAAACGCCCGCCCATCTGGTAGTAGTCCACCACCGCAGACGTCCGTAGAAGCCTCCGCTCAAGACTGTAATCTTCGGTCTTGCGGATAAGCCCGTCTTCGCTTATCCATATTTTCATTATGGGGTATTCAAGCCCTTTGACAACGGCTTCCAAGTTCAGCAATCTGCACTTAAACTTCCCCAACATAACGTCCTGACCGGAGACGACCTTGTAATCTTCTGACAAGGTTGAGCGGGTAAAGTCCGAGTTTCTCGCATTGGTATTGCGGAACCGATCGCTACTACTCGTCGTGTTGAAACGCTTACTCTCAGGGTCGTAGAACCACAGGGTCTTACCTTGCTTCAAATACCCCTGTCCTCTGCTGATGCTAGGCTGTAGGATAATCATTACATAAGTCTCTTGAGAATCGCGGCGGAAAACAGCGGCTATCGTCGTGGAATTACCCTCTCCGGGTTTGGTCTGCACAATGGTATATTCGGCGGAAAAATCAGTGCCATAATAACTCACCAAGGCGTCCGCCTGCTTCAGAAGCTCCGTATCGGAAATCGCAAAAAGACCTCCGCCGTAGAGTAATATAAATACTAGCCCTAATTTACATTTCATATCAGTCATTATATATCCTTATATTAAAATATAACACTTTTACAAGAAAATTCTACTTTTCCATAAGAAAAATTCTACTTTTCTATTAACAAAGAAAGTACTATCCACTTTCTTATCTATTTCTGTCTATCAGACGGTCCAAAGTCTGTCGGAAAAGTCCTATAACTAGATTACATTGAATTATTATTGAAAGTCAAGGGGGAATGGATATTAGGCGTATCTGACATCAAATAAAATAATAAGGAAAGAGCAGTTAGCAGATAGCAAAGAGTAAAGGGTGGTGCCGCTGACACCACATAGGCACGATGGCTGACACCACCACCATCCCTACAAGCGCTTATGACACTTCCACAAGCGCTTATTAAACTTCCACAAGCGCTTATCACACTTCCACAAGCGCTTATCCGACATCGCCTTGCCGAGCAAGCCCCACCGCCGCCCCGTCGGATAACCAAGCTCTACCACGAGCCACGGTGTCTGACACCTCGTAGCGAGCCTGTGTCTGCCGCGCCACTGACACCGCTCTGATCAGCCGCTGTCTGACAAACCCTGAACAGGAACCCCGCTTGTTTACAAGCGCGTCATGTCGGAGTCAGCGGCGCACCCTTTCGGACACTCTCAAAACGTATTCTAACCTTCTCAGAGAACCTCTTGATACTCTCAGAGAACCTCTTGATACTCTCAGAGAACCTCTTGATACTCTCTGAGAACCTCTTGATACTCTCTGAACATCCTCGGACACTCTCAGAGAACCTCTTGATACTCTCAGAGAACCTCTTGATACTCTCTGAGAACCTCTTGATACTCTCTGAGAACCTCTTGATACTCTCTGAGAACCTCTTGATACTCTCTGAACATCCTCGGACACTCTCAAAAGGTATTCGGTACACTCTCAGAGAGTATTCGGACACTCTCAGAAGGTATT
>JAISCD010000094.1 GCA_031265825.1 Treponema sp.
TCAATGTGGTGAACCGCGTGGTTCAGCGTGCACCCGCCGCCCTCGGTTTCCCATTTGCCGCGCCACCAGAGGTCGTAATAGTGTAGCCCGCGCCACCAGAACGAATCGATCTGGGCGTGAAGTACGCGCCCGATCATGCCGCTGTCAAGAACCTTTTTCAACGCGGCAATCGGGGCGCGAAAACGGTTTTGCGCGATGCAGGCGAGAAATTTCCCGCTCTGTTTTTCTGCGGCAAGCATCGCGTCACATTCTTCAAGGCTTGCCGCCATGGGCTTTTCAACAAGAACATTGCAACCCGCGTTAAGGCAATCAATGGCGATGCTTGCGTGTGTGTATGGCGGTGTACAGACGCTTACAAGATCGATCTGTTCTTTCATGGTTTCAAGCATGGTCTCGTGCGAGTCAAAAACCTTCGCGTCAAGGTTGTACGCCTTCTTACGATTCTCACATTTCTCCGCTACAATATCGCAAAGGGCAACGATCTTGCAACGGTCTGGAAACGCCAAATACGCTTCCGTATGAAAACGCGAGATATTTCCTACGCCGACAATGGCTATGTGTATCATATTCATTCATATCAGTATACACACCTGTTGAAATAATTCAACAGCCTTCGGGTGTTTCAATACTTCTTAATGGTTGTTGTACGAAAGGGAGTGCCGCTGTCCCCGTCTTGACGGTTACACTTGTAAACAAGCGGAACCTACTCGTTGTTAGAAGGGAGCGTTGCTGATCTCGTTGCCTTTAGAACACGGTGGGAGTAAAACAAGGATAAGTAATCGTGTGTACAATTCATGTTACTAAATAGTAACTATTCTGTAACATTGTTACTAACTTGAAACAGAGTAGTTACTATGTTACTAAATAGTTATAATCTAGTAACAAGGTGGTTTTGAACGCTACAGAAGGCGTGAAAAATACTTTAGTTACTAAATAGTAACTATTTTGTAACATTGTTACTAACTTGAAACAGAATAGTTACTATGTTACTAAATAGTTATAATCTAGTAACAGGAGGTTCTATGAAAACTATAGCGATGAGTTTACAAAAAGGCGGGGTAGGAAAGACAAGCCTCGCCGTGTCTCTTGCCGCGGAGCTTGCTTCCTTGGCTGGGGCTACGTTGTTGATTGACGCGGACCCGCAGGGGAGCGCCTCGGCTTGGATAGGGCAGGAGAGCTTGAACTACGAACTAGCGGACGTTCTTTTTGAACGAGCGACCTTTGCCGAAGCGGTACTAAAGACAGAAGCGCCGGGGCTTTTTCTCTTGCCTACGGCTGGCTTGGGCGGAGACTTAAAAGCCTTCGCGGAAAGCCAAGCGAAGGACGATCCCTTTTGTATGCGGCGTTTAATCAAAGATGTCGCGGCGCAGGGCTACGCCTATACCGTGATCGATCTTTCTCCCGGCTGGGGCGCGATTGAAAGGGCTACCGTGCTTGCCGTTGATGAAGTCTTGACGCCCGTGATGGGCGATAGCTTCGCATTGGACGGCTTACAGATTTTTGCGGACAACTTGAAGACGCTCCGGCGGCGCATGGAGACGGACAAGCCGAAGTATAACAAAGTTATTTTGAACGCCATTGACGGGCGGATTAAACAGCACGGGGAAGTATTAAGGGCGATCAAAGACAACGCGGGAGAAACTTTGAAGATATACGAAGTTCCTGTAGACCCTGCTTTTCGCATGGCGCAACGGAAACACCTGACGTTACAGGCGTTAAATACAGTCAAAGCGGATACCCGCGCCGCGGTAACCGCAATTACCGCAGATGTTAAGTAAGGAGTAAGCTATGGCGACCAAGAAAGCAAGTTCCACCCCAGATGTCTGGGATCACGCGAAAGAGACAATCGGGGCTGTAAATGCAATAACCACAAAAACCGCGCTGGATAAGAGCAAAGCGGCGCTCAGGACTGTTGCGATCCGCATAAATGAAGTGGATTACAACCGCTTAAATGCGCTCTTTGCCGCTCAGGGCACGAACATGGCGGCGGCGGGAAAAGCCGCGCTGTTTTACCTCGCCGAGCAGATAGAGGCTGGGACTCTTTCAATTCCTCACGGGGTTATCTACAGGCATCGTTAATTGGCGCGGGGCGTTGCCGAAGGACAGGGGCGTCAGCCGAGTTGCAAGACGTCCCCATCCTGCTCTAGGGACTGCCACTCCCCTGCCTTAGGGAGTATCACTCCCCTGCTCTAGGGACTGCCACTCCCCTGCTCTAGGGAGTATCACTCCCCTGCCTTAGGGAGTGGCACTCCCCTTACCGAGGGCGTGCCGCGTCCCTTACCGAGGGCGTGCCACGTCCCTTACTATAAGTTTGGCGAAAGGGTAGAGTTGCCGATCAATAGCCGCGCCGGTATTTGTATGTCCCCCATGGAAGCGGGGTCCGCTCCCATGATAATGGCGTGTAACGCCTCCACCGCGCGCTTCCCGATTTCATATTCATCCTGTTGCAAGAAAGTAAGGAACGGACCTCCCGGCATATAAGCGGGCGAATCAATGGTGATGAGAGAAAAATCCTCCGGAATACCGCGACCAAGGGCTTCGACGGCGTGTTTAACAGTCAGGGATATAGAAAATTCACTCGCAAAAGCCGCGGTAATTTCAGGACGCCCGGATAAATGTTTCTTGACCGTCTCGAGGTCCCCATCCCCAGCAATATCAGAACACATAAAAGCAGGATCCAAAACAATGCCGAGGTCCGCAAACGCCTTAATAAACCCATTCCACCGTGCCTCCACAGTAGATATATGCTCGACAGGTCCAGAATAAAAGGCAATATTCTTGTGTCCCAACCCTAAAAGGTATTCAACGCCCATCTTGGCCGTGGCAAGATTATCAGTGGAAACCGAGGGAATCGGTAGTCCCTTCATTTTCCTGTCCACAAACACAAGCGGTCGTTTGTCCAATATCTGTTTGAGTATTTCGGCATTGTAATATTCGCCATGAACAGGCAGGAGCAGAATACCGGCCGTGTCTTCGTTGGTCAGGGACTTGAGCGCCTTCTCTTCCTCCGCTACCGAATCACGGGATAACTTTAGAATAAGATGGTAACCCAGCGCATTACAGGTTTCTTCTATGGCGTAAAGCAAACGCGCGCCAAACGCGTCGTTAAAGTCAGAAATAATCAACCCAATGGCATGAGACGCCGGGGCGTTCCTTACCGCTTTACGTCTCATACCGCCGCCCACAAAAGACCCCTTCCCCGGTAACCGGGAGATCAGTCCCTCTTCCGCAAGGAGTTCCAGCGCTTTCTTGCTCGTTATTCGGCTTACGCCGAAGGAACCGCAGAGTTCTTTCTCTGACGGCAGTCTGTCCCCGGAATTCAGCTTCCCCGAAGATATTTGTTCCAGGAGATAGTTATAGATATGTTTGTAATACGGATACATTGCTGTTTTAATCAGTGTATTATTGTTTGGTTCATGGTTTGTTTTGATAGGCATGGTTGATATGATATATATTAACATATCATTTGTCAAATACCCCGTTGGCGAGGTGGAACGGCGATAGCAGAAAACACCGCGCCAGGAGGCGCATAAACGCCGCCTGGCGCGTCCGGACCGTGAAAGACGGGAAACATAGGGCGAGCCGCTACCGGCGCGTTTCTGGACCCCGTTTAGCCTTTTTTAGCAGGCTTGCCGAAATGCCGTGAAACCGCCTACTCCGCCCCATCAGATTCCCTGGGAAAACGGCGCGGTGGGGCGTAAATTAGGGGGAATTTGGTATCGGTATCAAGAGGAATTTAGTAGACCTATCACATGGAGTTTAGTAGGCGTTTCTATGGAGTTTAGTAGACCTATCTATAAATGGAGTTTGGTATCGGTATCTATGGAGTTTAGTATCGGTATCTATGGAGTTTGGTATCGGTATTGACAATTACGCCTCGTACAACTTATACTGTTATAATAGGTTGCAAAAGTTATCCACAGGGCGAGAATAATGAGAATCATGATAAATATAAGAATCACCGTTTTCGCTTTTTTGATAAGGGAGAAAAGAAGAGATGAGCAAGAAACAAAGAACACTCGAAGCGGTCAATACACCAGAGACACTGGGAGTAACGCCGCGGTATGTGCTACAGCCCAATGCGATAAGCAGATCAGCTCACGGGTTGTCGGCGACCGCGAAGAAACTAACCGCGATGGCGATGGCGCTCCTGCCACCAGACTTGTCTAGTCTTACCGCGGCATTTACGTTTACTGAATTCTGCAAAGCACTCGGTATGCCAATAGGCGGCGAGTCGTACAAAATATTCAGAATCGCGGTTGACGAATGTATGAAATGCGTTATCACGCTGGAAACGGCGCCTGACAAACGGGGCAAAAAAGCGTGGAAGAAATTCACCTGGTTTACTATGGCGGAATTTGATGAAAAGACGGGACAGGCGATGATGAAGTTCTCAACGGAACTCGCGGACTTCCTGAAAGAACTCAAGACGGTCTACTCTAAACTATACTTGCAGGATATAGGGCGCCTTCAAGGGCGATACGCCATTCGTATATTTGAGATGGCGATCAGCTACGCCTTCTTGCAGGGGAAACAGGGCAATGTAACGGAAAAATGGTATTTTCAAGAGGAAATAGAAAGACTCCGTTTCATGCTCGGCGTGCCGGCGGGAACTTACAAAGAGACACATCTATTCCGACAAAAAGCGATAGACGGACCGGTGCGGGAGATAAACATAGCGGGAATAGGCGTAAAAATAACGACCGAAGGGGTAAAACAGGGGCGGAAACTGCACAGTATGCGGTTCAACTGCGAGAAGACAGCGCGGATGGTCGGCGACAAACGGCGGCAAGGGAAGAAAACGAGAGCGACTGTGGAATTGCCCAAAACGTCGTCCAAGCAAACCATTGACGCACGGGAAGACAAGGAGAATCAACACTTACGGGAACTTTACCCTGCCGAATTCGCTGAACTATACCAAGCGGAACTGGCGAAGACGCCAAGGTTTATGCCGTTGGAGAGCGATTTACGGAGACGCGCGGCGGAAGCGTCCGCGTTTGAGAGTCTGCGGGTAAAATACGGTATTATGAAATAACCGCCTCACCGCGAGGATGTTCTTCCGTGGTGCAAGCTAAACCTGACCCAAAAAATAATCCCAATACTACCAAAAGGTCGTTATATTTCATGAATTCAAAACTTGACTCTATGAATTCAAAGTCTGACTCTATGAATTCAGAACCTGACTCTATGAATTTAAAGTTTGACTCTATGAATTCAAAACCTGACTCCATGAATTTAAAGTTTGACTCCCTGAATTTAAAACCTGACTCTATGAATTCAAAACTTGACTCTATGAATTCAGAACTTGACTCCCTGAATTTAAAACCATTCGGAGGGGCAAGGTTAAGGTGTGAGGCGGGCGTTCCGCCTTCAAAAAAATTCTAAAAAATCATAATTAAATATTGACAAGGCAGAGATTGACTGATAATGTGGTATTAAGAAGAATCACAATACCATTGAAGCGCGTGGGAATGCCCGCCGCCGGTGGTTATTAAAGCCGGTAACATCCGGCACTTTTTAAGGGAGTTTATTATGAACAAGATGAAAAATTTGATGGTTTTTGCGCTTGCGGCAGTTTGTCTATTGGTTGCCGGATGTAGCAAAGCTAAAACCGACGCCGCTCAAGCCGGCGAAGGCGCGGAAAGAACAGTTGCAACGACTAGTCCTGAAAAAATAATCTATTATTGCTGGGACGATACGTCCATCAAACCGATGATAGACGCTTTCAACGCCGCGCAGAGTGAAATTTTCGTTGACGCGCAGTACCTACCGTCCCCGGACTACGAGACTAAAATCACCACTTTACTTACCGGGCATACCGAAATGGACGCTTATATGCAGAAACGTCAGGCGGATATGTTCGCCCACTACAACAACGGTTTTATTGAGCCGCTGGACGAGCTTCTCACGAAAACCGGCGTGAATCGGGTAGCGGTTGACTCCTACTTGAACGCCGTTTCCGTTGACGGCAAGGTGCTGGGCTTTCCATGGCGCGGCGCCGCGTATTACACATACTACAACAAGAAGCTCTTCGCTGACAAAGGCGTTCCCACGCCTGATACCTACGTCAAAGACGGCTCATGGACCTGGGACAAATTCGCGGAAGTCGCCGCGCAAGTTTCGTCAGGCGATGGTTCCATTTATGGGGCGAGCGTCTATTTCTGGGGTTCCAGCCAGCTTATGATCGAGGCGCAACACCAGAAGACTATCATCAACAAAGATGGAGCGTTAGATTACGATAGCGCCATTCTTGACTGGCTCCGCGAGCGCAGAGACATGGAGAAAGCCAAAACCATGTGGCCGTTGATAGACATGAAAGTAAGCGCTACCCACTATTCCAAGCAGTTCTATGACGGGCAAATCGCCATGCTCCTCATCGGCGAGTGGTTCCCCGGACAGCTTCTAGCAGGACGGGACCAGAACCTTTTCGTAGGTTATGGCTGGAACGACTGGGGTGTTACTCGTCTCCCTTGCGATTCCACTCCCTACGTGACTATGGGAGCGCCGACGTTTAGCCATGTCGTTTCCTACTCTAAACACAAAGAAGCCGCGCTTAAATTTATCGCGTGGATGGGAGGGTCTGACGGAGCGAAGATGGCGGCAAGGTCTGGCGTACTTCCCGCCATGGTCGACGCCGGCGTCAAAGAAGTACTTGCGGAGTCCGTGCCAGACGCGGATTCTCTGGAGTATTTCACCGAAGACAAAACCGCTTTCCCCATGGGCATGACGAACTACGGTTCCCGCGTCGAAGCGCTGATTCAAGACATACAAGAAGAATACCTAATGGATAAACTCAGCGACGCTGATTTCGATACTCGTCTGCGGACGGGACTTCAGGAAATCATCGATACCACTAATTAACGGAGACGGTATGCGCTCACAGCGGAGTTTGCAGACAACCCCATTGTCGGTAGTAGCGGCGTTCCTTTTACCGAGCTTCCTGGGCTTTGCCATATTCATGGCAGCACCAATACTCGTGTCGGTGGGTATTTCATTCACCAACTTTTCCGGGGGAGGCAACTTCAGGTTTCTGGGACTTACCAACTACATCAACGCATTCAAGAGCGCAGTCTTTCGGCATAATCTTGGGGTTACCATCACATTTACGGTGTGGGCGGTATTATTACAGCTTGCGCTGGGACTAGCTCTCGCGCTATTGCTCAACGAAAACATGGTAGGGCGCAACTTCTTCCGAGGGGTAATGTTTCTGCCTAACGTGCTTTCAACGGTTGCGGTGGGGTTGATGTTCAGCCTTTTGCTCGATGCGAAACGCGGACCTGTGAACCAGCTTTTGGCAAATCTGGGCTTTACGCCGCCGCTGTGGCTTGCCGGGGAAAAGACAGCCCTGCCGACCATCATCATGGTAACGGTCTGGCAGAACTTTGGTTACTACATGGTGCTTTTCTTGGGCGGACTACAGACGGTAAGCCAGACGCTCTATGAAGCCGCGGCGATAGACGGCGCTGGACCAGTGCGGCGCTTCCTTTCCGTTACGCTTCCGGGGCTTTCCCCTATCATTTTCTTTTCGATAACGATGGCGGTCATCAGGGCGTTTCAGGTCTTCGACCAAGTTTACGTGATGACCGGCGGACAAGCGGGTGGAGGTCCGGCGGGCGCTACGTCTGTGGTTGTTTTTGACATTTACAAATCGGGCTTTACGCAGTTCCGTTTCGGCTATGCGAGCGCGGAGAGCGTCATCCTGCTCGCTATCGTGCTAATCATTACACTGATTCAACAGAAAGGTCAGAAGAAGTGGGTAACCTATGACATTGTCTAACCGAAAAACGCCCGGCATGATAGCCTTCAAGATTGCGCGGACATTGGTCCTCCTATGCGCGACATTTCTTATCTTCGTGCCACTTGTCGTCATGCTGTCGTCCACATTTAAACCGGACTCTCAACTCTACGATTTCCCGATGAGGATAATCCCGAAAACGCCGACTCTCGCCAACTTCAAAGAACTCCTCGACAGATTTCCACGCTACACATTCAACTCGATTAAGCTAACGGTAATCATCGTACTGGTTCAGCTTATCACCGCCACAACCGGCGCTTACGCTTTCAGTAAGTTGCGCTGGAAAGGCAGGGATCTTGTATTTATCCTCTACGTGGTGTCAATCATGATACCGGTGCAGTCAATCATTATTCCGCAGTTTCTTATCATCCGCGGGATGGGGCTTTATAATACGCATTGGGCGCTGATACTTACCGGCGCGTTTTCCGCTTTCGGCACTTTTCTCATCAAACAGTACTTTATGACGATACCTGACAGCTACATCGAAGCGGCGCATATAGACGGCGCGAATGATTTCAGAATATTTGTGCAGATTGTGATACCGCTTGCAAAACCGGTGTTTGCAACACAGATTATCTTTGCGTTCCGCTATTTCTGGAACGACTTCTTCGCGCCGCTGATTTATATCACGAGTCAACATCTAAAGACATTGCCCTTGGGGATGTCTGATTTCGCCAATGAATTTTACACATACCGTGGACCTCAGATGGCGGCTTCGTTCATTTCAATCATTCCGGTGATGATAATTTTCATGTCGGCTCAGAAATACTTTGTTGAAGGCGTCGCGGCAAGCGGCGTCAAAGGATGAAAAAGATGGAAAAGACAGGAAATTTTCAGGCGGATATTCATGATAACGGGTACGAGGCGAAATTTCTCGAAAAACGGCTTGACCATACGAGCTTGTTGAATCTCGCTGGACGTATGGCGGATGGGCTTGAGTCGCTCGACGGGCAGTGGAACTTTGCCGCGGACTGGTACGATACCTGTAAACGCGCAAACTGGCCTGCGGACAGTGCGCAGGTCTCCGGCGGAGCCGAAGAAAGCAACCGTCCGCTTGATTACGATTGGGAAGCGTGGGAACGCATCCCCGTGCCTTCGACATGGAATCTTGCTCGGCGCGAGTTACTCTATTTTGAAGGCTCTGGCGTGTATACCCGTACTTTCCGCTACACGCCGCGGAGCGCGGACGAGCGACTGATTCTTCGCTTTGAGGGCGCCGCCTACCGCACGACCGTCTTTCTGAATGGCGTTTGTCTCGGCACTCACGACGGCGCGTCAACGCCGTTCAACGTTGACATCACACAGACAGTCGCGCGTGAAAACCGTCTCGTCGTTGCCGTCGACGCCCGCCGTCTTCCTACCCGCGTGCCTATGGAGAACACCGATTGGTACAACTACGGCGGTCTTTATCGCAACGTACTACTCCTTCGGGTACCAGCGACGTATATAAAAGACTGGTTTGTGCGTCTTGAGCGGTCCAGCGCGTGCTCAAAGATCCGCGCGGACGTCTGGCTTGACGGCGCGAAGGCATCCGCTAAGGTAAAATTGTCCATACCCGGTCTCGGCGTTGCGGAAGAGATACAGTCGCAAGACGGCGTCGCCAGCTTTACGATTGATGCGGAGCCGGAACTCTGGAGTCCGACGCGTCCCCGCCTTTACGAGGTTGAAATCAGTACGGATAACGATAGCGTAAGAGACAAGATTGGTTTCCGTGAGATCAAAACAACGGCGCACGATATTTATCTGAACGGTGAAAAGATCTTTTTGAAAGGGGTCAGCGTTCATGAAGACCACATTCTCATGGGGAAAACAACGAATAGCGCCACGATCCGCGCCACGATCCGCGACCTTAAAGAGATGCATGGCAACTACCTTCGTCTGGCGCACTATCCCCACGACGCACGTTTTGCGCGCATCGCTGACGAAGAAGGGATCCTGTTATGGGAAGAGATTCCCGTATACTGGGCAATTGCGTTTGATCATCCGGAGACATACCGCGACGCGGAGAATCAGCTTGCCGAACTGATCTTGCGCGACCGGAATCGCGCAAGTGTTATTGTGTGGTCTGTTGGAAACGAAAACGCGGACACGGATGCGCGACTCACATTTATGTCCGAACTGACGAAAAAAGTGCGGAGTCTGGACGAGACGCGCCTTGTATCTGCGGCCTGTCTGGTAAACCACGAGAAGCTCGTCATCGAAGACCGCCTTGCCGACTTCCTCGATGTCTTCGGCGTAAACGAATACTACGGCTGGTACGACCCGGACTTTAGCAAGTTGCCCCAGCTTCTTGCAAACTCTAATCCGGGAAAACCGGTTGTCGTCTGCGAATTCGGCGGCGGCGCTCGGATTGGTCAGCACGGCTCTACCGATGACCTTTTCTCCCTTGAATTTCAGGAAAATCTCTACAAAAAACAGGTAGAGACGCTCAAAAGATGCCCATTCATTGCCGGAACAAGCCCCTGGATACTCTACGATTTCCGGTGTCCGCGCCGGTTGAACCGCTATCAGGAAGGCTTTAACCGTAAAGGACTCATCGACTCGGACCGTTCCAGCAAAAAACCCGCGTATTTTGTCATGCGGGACTTTTACCGGGAACTAACGCCGTAGTGGGCATGACCGCCCACAAATCGTAATTCTCTTGCCGAAAACTCCCATTTGATATTATCTTAAAGCATCAGGTTTATGCGAATTTATGAAATCTATACGTAAAACACTCTTAAGTCAAACGGCCGCGCAGAGCATTATCGACCTCATCATAAACGGACGATACCGGCAGGGCAATAAAATCCCCAATGAGACTGAACTTAGTCAAACACTTGAAGTGAGCAGAACTACAGTACGGGAAGCGATTAAGACCCTGGTCTCTCAAAACATCCTTGAAATCAGGCGAGGATCCGGAACGTTTGTCTGCGACAAACTAGGCATTGTCGATGATCCGCTGGGGTTTCGTTTTATCGGCGATAAAGTACAGCTTGCCCTGGATTTACTCGAAATCCGTATGCTCCTTGAACCGCATATCGCGGAGAAGGCGGCGGAGAATGCCACGGACGAGGAAATTGCGGACATCCTTGCCCAATGCGACCGGGTAGACGCGCTCATTTCACAGGGCGTGGCTCATGATGCGGAAGACGTTTTGTTTCACACCAAGATTGCTCAGGCGGCAAAAAATGTGGTAATCCCCAATCTTATCCCGGTAATCAATCAGGCGATCTTTGTCTTGATGCAGGTAACGCACAGAACCTTACTACAGGAAACCGTAACCACGCACCGGGCTGTCGCGGAGGCGATTCAAGCGCATGACGGAGCGGGTGCGCGGAACGCGATGACAGAACATATTATGTTTAACCAGCGCTTTGTCGAAAAACTCAAAGCCGCGGAAGAACAGCCGTCGACGCGTTAATCCTGTTCTAAAATCCAACTACCCTTTTAGGCTAAACCTGTCCCACAAAATAATCCCGATACTGTCGAATTATAGCGTTATACCGTGGAATCAAGAATTTATTCAAGTGAATCAAAAATTTATTCAGGTGAATCAGAAATTGATTCAGGTGAATCAAGAATTGATTCAGGTGAATCAGAAATTTATTCGGGTGAATCAAGAATTTATTCAGGTAGATCAAAAGTTGATCTAGCTAGATCAAGAACTGATCTACCTAGATCAAAAGCTGATCTAACTAGATCAAAGACTGATCTAGCTAGATCAAAAGCTGATCTAACTAGATCAAAGACTGATCTAGCTAGATCAAAGACTGATCTAGCTAGATCAAAAGCTGATCTAGCTAGATCAAAATCTGATTTTGTAAAAAAGATCGCGATCGCTGGTGATGAATCAAATCCCGTCCGCCGTTTGTGGGTCAAGTTTAGCCTAAAAAGAGGGTTGAAGATAAAACCCCCCGCGAATTCCCAAAAGACGACCGCAAACTCCGCACACGCCGCTCATGCCTCGTGATTTTCCCTTGCTATGCCCTTCGCCTTATCCATGAATTCCCCGATATGCAGGCTGGCAAGCCGTACCTCTTTCACCCGTTCCATTACTTCCTGAGAGACGCCTTTGAGCGATTCTACCTCTTTGTGTATCGCCTCGCTTGCCTGCTCTATGGTTCCGGTTCC
>JAISCD010000096.1 GCA_031265825.1 Treponema sp.
GATAACGCGGAGGTTCCGCTTGTTTACAAGCGTAACCGTCCTGTCGGGGTCGGCGGCGCCCCCTTTCGTACAACGCCCCGTGTGAAGTCGTCCAACACCCGAAGGGTGCGGGGACAGCGGGTACCCCTTTCGGACACCGCCCCGTGTGCAGTCGGCTAACACCGCCTTGCGTGCCTTCGGACCATGCGGAGGTTCCGCTTGCAAAGCAAGCGTAACCGTCAAGACGGGGTCAGCGGCATACCCTTTCGGACAACACCCCGTGTGAAGTCGTCTAACACACGAAGTGTGCCCGAAGGGTGCTATGCCTATAACAGTTGTTCGTGGATAGGCTTGCCGCCCGGAACCATGGGTAGAACCTTTTCGTCTCGGTCAATGACCACCTCTATGAGCGCGGGTTTAGACTTACAAAGCTCCGTACAAGCCTTTTCCAAGGCGTTAAGAAACTCAGCCTCGGTTTCTGCACGGAAACCTGCGACGCCGTAAGCGTCCGCGAGCTTCACGAAATCAGGCGGACGTTCAAGCGTAGTTTCAGAATAACGCCCTTCATAGAAAAGCGTCTGCCACTGCCGTACCATACCCAAAACATGGTTATTGAATACGACGATGAGGATCGGCAGGCTATAAGCGGAAAGAGTCGCCATTTCCCCACAGTTCATACGAAAAGAACCATCTCCGGTAAACAGCACGACCGACTTATCCATACAAGCCATCTTCGCGCCCACAGCCGCGCCCAGACCAAAACCCATGGCGCCAAGCCCGCCGGACGTGATGAATGAACGCGGCGCGCCTGCCTTGAAAAACTGCGCGGTCCACATCTGATGTTGCCCCACGTCCGTTACTGCGACAACGTTCCCGCGCATACCCCCTATTCTCTCCAAACAAGTTTCCGTTTCCTCGATGACAAAACGCGGGTGAAGGATTTCACGATTACGGTACTCCTGATGAGACGCGGGCTTTTCTTGCTTCCACGTTTCAATAGCGTCTTCCCAACGATTCTTGACGATTTCAGGAAGCGCCGCGCGGGTGAGTGCCAACGTCTCCTTTATATCCCCGATGACGCGCCCGTTTGCGGCTATATTCTTGTTGATCTCCGCGGGATCGATGTCAAAATGGAGAACATTCGCGTTTTCCGCAAACGTACCGATGTCGCTTGTAACCCGATCTGAGAAACGCGCGCCGACCGCGATGAGCAAATTCGCGTTCTGCACGACCTTGTTAGACGCAATCGTGCCGTGCATTCCCAAAAGCCCGGTGCATAGAGGATGTTCCTGCGGGAACGCGCCGATACCCATGAGACTCAATGCGACAGGCGCGTTGATACACTCGGCGAACTTGACAAGCTCTTCGCTTGCCTCCGAGATGACAACCCCGCCGCCCGCGTAGATCGCGGGTCGTTCAGCGTGGGTGATAAGCGCCGCGGCTTGTTCAACATCCGCCTTATTCCACAACTTCCGCTTGTTTTTCGCTTCAAGACGGTGATACCGCGCACCCAACACGGCTTGTTTATCGTTCACATTTGCAATATGAGGAAGCCCCGACCATTCGCCTTTCTGTGCGGTAACGTCTTTGGGAATATCAATCAATACGGGACCTGGACGCCCTGACTTCGCCACGATAAAAGCCGACCGCACGATCTCCGCCAACTCGTTCACGTCTTCGACTATCCAATTATGTTTAACGACAGGCATGGTAACGCCTGCAATATCAACCTCTTGAAAACTATCTTTGCCAAGTAAAGGGGTAGAGACGTTGCCGGTTATGGCAACAAGCGGCGAAGAATCCATCATTGCCGCGGCTATACCTGTTACAAGATTCGTCGCGCCCGGCCCCGACGTAGCGATACACACCCCGGTCTTCCCGCTGGCGCGCGCGTATCCGTCCGCGGCATGAGCCGCGTGTTGCTCGTGGCTCACCAATATGTGCCGAATACGCCCTCTTTGCCGGTATAATTCATCATAAATAAAAAGCACTGACCCGCCGGGATACCCGAAAACAGTATCAACGCCTTGTTCTATCAACGCTTCTATCAAAATACGCGCCCCTGTATATCTCACTTTGTTTCTCCTTTATAAAAATTGAAGATTAGTATAATTTATTTCCTTTGTCAAGCCTTACCTATCATATTTAGTAGTTGAAAGCGTCCAGCCTGCCATGTATAGCGAAAATCCTGCCCCGCTGTCTTCAGACATTGACCCAATGTCTTCAGACATTGACCCATTGTCTTCAGACATTGACCCGCTGTCTTAAGACATTGACCCATTGTCTTAAGACATTGACCCGTTGTCTTCAGACATTGACCCGTTGTCTTCAGACATTGACCCATTGTCTTAAGACATTGACCCGTCGTCTTTGGACTTTGACCCGTCGTCTTTAGACTTTGACTCGCAGTCTTTAGACTTTGACTCGCAGTCTTTGGACTTTGACTCGCAGTCTTTGGACTTTGACCCGCAGTCTTTGGACTTTGACCCGCAGTCTTTGGACTTTGACCCGCAGTCTGTAGACTTTGACTTGCAGTCTTTAGACTTTGACCCGCAGTCTGTAGACTTGGAGTCATGGGCTTTGGATATTGGCAAGGTTTGCTTGTTGGGGGGGGGGTGGCGGAAGACCCCGAAGGGGGAACCGGAGACGGGGGCGCACCACAAGGGCGTCTGTTTGCCTCCCTCCGTTTAGGGAAAGACGCGCCCCCCTCATACTAGTGGTTAGTGGTTAGTGGTTAGTAGGTAGTAGTGAGTAATGACGAGACGTGCGGCGGGGTCAGACACCGAGTAGGAGCCCCGCTGTTTACAAGCGTGGTTCCGTCCCTGTCAGGGTCAGCGGTACTTCCTTTCGTACTACACCCGTTGCGAAGTATTTAAACACCCTTCGGGTGTGCTTGATACCTCTTGAATACCACGATGCCGTTGTGTCCGCCGAAGCCAAGAGAACCTGACGCGGCGACGTTTATTTCGCCATGCTGGACGAAGTTCGGCGTATAATCCAAGTCGCAGGCTGGGTCCGGGTTGTCGAGATTGATGGTGGGGGGGTAGAAGCCTTCCGTAATGGCGAGCGCGCAGGCTATAGCTTCCATGCCGCCTGAGCCAGCGACACAATGTCCGGTCATGCTTTTGATGCTGGAGATTTTCATGCGGTAAGCGTGGGCGCCGAATGCGTATTTTATCATAGCCGTTTCGGTTGGGTCGTTAATCGGCGTTGACGTCCCGTGCGCGTTGTAGTATTGCACGTCTTCAGGCGCGAGTCCCGCGTCCGCAAGCGCGAGTCTGATCGCCCTGCCCCCGCCTTCTCCTGAAGGATCCGGCGCAGTAATGTGATACGCGTCCGCAGTCGCTCCATAACCCGCTAATTCAACGATGATTTTCGCGCCACGCGCCAGCGCATGCTCTTCGCTTTCTAGCGTGAGAACGCCCGCGCCTTCTCCAAGCACGAATCCGTCCCTGTCTTTGTCAAAAGGACGGGACGCTTTTTGGGGTTCGTCGTTGCGAGTGGATAACGTCTTTAACATCTGGAAACCGCCTACGCCGAAAGGACCGATGCACGATTCCGTGCCGCCCGCAATAACAACGTCGCATCTGCCCGCGCGGATGAGGTCCAGGGCTTGCCCAAGCGCGTCGGTTCCTGAAGCGCACGCGGTTACTTGCGTGAAAGCAGGTCCCTTCGCCCCAAATAGCATCGAGACGTTGCCCGCCGCTTCGTTGTTTATCATTAAGGGTATGGTCAGGGGTAACATACGGCGAGGTCCTTGTGCAAAAAGTTTCCTGAACGACTCGGTAACGATTTCAAAGCCCCCTATGCCGTTGCCTAGAACTACGCCGCATCGTTCCGCATTGACCGTAAGCTGTTTGCCGCCGCCTTCGCGGTCAGCCAATAATCCCGCTTGCCCAAGGGCTTGAGTAGCGGCCGCAGACGCAAATTGCGTAAACCGCGCCATCTTACGGCTGTCTTTCTTCTCTAGCCATTGCGAGGGGTCAAAATCCCTGACTTCACCCGCTATCTGGACGTCGAAATCAGCGGTGTCGAATTGCGTGATGCGTCCAATTCCGTTTTTTCCTGCCTTTAATGATGCCGAAAAATCTTTAACGCTATTTCCTATGGGGGAAATCACCCCCATTCCTGTAATAACTACCTTCTTCATGTCTTTCCTCCTCATCGAGTCTAATTTGTGTCTTTATGACAAAACTATAAGTTTCGTCATAATAGTATACCTATTGTTCGATAGCGTCAAGAGGGAGGCGCGTAAAATGCGGGCGTGTTTTGATACGCCGTTACTATTGGTCATACTCATACGTGCGGGAGTGAACATATCCCTATAGACATCTATGATTTTTCTGATTCACGCCGTTATGCGTTTCGCCGCTTATAGGCGAAATGATTCCGTTTTACTCTATTCATCTCACCACGAGACTCACTACGCGGTATTGTAGGATTTGAAGCGTTTGCAAAACATTGTTCACTTTTTCAAATTGCGTGTTTCTGTCCGCAATCACATGAACGCGGGTGTTAGGCGCGTCCTGATACGCCTCGATAACGCTGTTTTCAATGGTTTCTAAATCGCTCAAGGAACCATCAAGGTAAAGTTCCCCAGCTCTATCAATCCATATTTCAAGGTTTTTCTCTACATCGGTCTTCTTCGCGGTTTCCGCCTCAGGATACTCGATTTTTATTTCTTGCCGATAGTTGACGAGAGATAAGAACATGATGAAGATAAGGAGGATGAAAGCAACGTCCGACATGGAATCAAGCGGAATCGAAAAACGCCTACGCTCGCGTCTAATGTTCATCGTTCCTCCTTCATAACGAATGAGAAAGAATCTACCCGCAAGTTTTGGGCAAGTTCCACAAAGGATACCACGCTCTGCCACGGCGCGGACGGCGCTATCTCAAGAACTACCGCGACATTAGGTCTTTCGGCAATAGTCTGCCGAATGTTCTGTTCCACGCCGTCATTGTCAAGACGATTTCCGTTTATAGACACGACGCCCGCGCCGTCCATATCAAAGCGGAGTATGTCTTCTTTCAAAAGCAGACGGGTCGAATTCTTTTCTGGCAGGTTCAGCAGGAGTCCTCTGTTGACGCTGAAACCTGCTATGACGATGAAGTAAATGATGAGCAGAAAAGCGATGTCGCTCGACGCGCTTGAGGCTTCGGGAGGATTTCTTTTCTCACGGCGAATTCGCATTACGTGTATTCTTCCAACGAAAGTACTTGTTTAGGATGAGGACTTGGCAATAGTTTCAAGTCCGTTCTTCCTTTGCCCATTGCGTTGAGTCGCGTTATGTCAACCATAAGATCGGAACAGGTTTTTTCCATATCTGAAGCGAAAGAATCGACTATATGAGTCAGGAAGGCATGGGCAAGCATGGCGATGATGGCGATAATGAGACCAAAGACTGTGGTTATTAAGGCTTCGTAGATGCCGTTAGCCACGATTTGAGCGTTGACGTTTTCCGCCTCCGCAATGGACTTAAACGCGCCTATCATTCCGGAAACCGTTCCCAAAAATCCGGTGAGCGGAGAAAGAGAGCCGAGTGCGGTCAAGAAGTTAAAGCCAGCTTCCATTTCCCTGATGCACGATACGGCGGAAGCTTCTACGGCTTTCTCTAACTGATTCTCCGGTATGTCGCGCTGTTTGACCATACAGAGAAGCGTGCGTGCGCCTATCCGTTTTTGGGTGAGCGCGGATAAGTAGTCTTGAGCGCCTCTCATATTGCCTGTGGCAAGATAACCTTGCATCTTTGTTTTGAGGTCATCAATGCGCAGATTATGGTAGAAAAAGTAGATTACACGTTCAATGACGATGGCGACGGTTGTAATGGAAAAGAATAAGAGCGGCCACATGAATATCCCGCCCATCCTGAAAAGTTCCAATAATGAAAAATTATCTTCCAAGTTTATCCACCTTTTATGAAGGAAGTTTGTTATCTTCTAACAAGCTTTATTTCCCCTGCGGAGAATAGTCTCTGAATGTAGTTCCATTCGTAGACAAAGTAGAGCCACGGCAAAGCCTCTTCCCAATCGCGGAGCAGAGCGCCTGAATCCCGCAACGTTCTTAAATGTTCGGGGAACACGCGCTTTGTATAGGACGTGTTCCATTTGACGTCTTCGGCTGTCGTCCAATCGCCTGCATTTGTCCATGTTGAGGGTCTTTTTTTTACAGACACCGTTTCTGGTAGAAGAATGGGTTTCCAATAGGTTGCGAAGACTTTCTCGTTAGGGAAATGAACAGCCGCATCGTTAAGTTCGGCGCGCATCCATTCGGCGAGCGCCTCAATCCTTTCAGAACGGCGGCGTAGACTCGACAAAGCTTCCTCGCCCTGTAATTTCCCACCATTGTGGAGAATATTCGCGCTTAATATTTGTCCACATTCAGGCGCTTCCACGGTTATAGTTGCAAAGCTTTCGGTAAATTTGGCGTTCCCAGCGCCTATTATCTCTTGCGTGAATTCGTTCCAGCCGAAAGGACTCCCTCCCAAGAAGCGCAATTCCGTCCATGAAAAGGAACCATCCGGCGACGATTTCGCTCGCAATTGCAGGTAAGGAAATTCATCAAATCCTACCGTAATGTTTTTACCGCCGCCGTCTTTGTCGGTTTTCTCGCCTATGGCTAGGGAAAAATCTTTGCCAGCGTATGCGGTCGCAATCTTCTCTGGCAAAGAACGTCCAACAAACTGTCCTATCTTTTCAAACTGCCCCATATTTTCGGTTGACGGTGTGATGATACAACTGAAACAGGCAAACACGACGACAAGCGTCGGCGGTATTTTCCCAATTCGCCCCAAAAAACGCATAGAAGATTATACCGCAAACGCGAACGGAGTTTCAAGAGCAACGGAACGAAGTCGGCTATCTTGCAATCTTGTAAAACATGAATTCGCCCGGCTCGGTTCTCAATTCAAAAACCGTTTCCTTTTCGTTTGAATAGAGCGGCGGAGTATCAAGAGACTGTTCGTTCCCGTCGAAAGACGCTATCTGCCCATCTGAAGGAATCGAGACAAGCTTCGCCACTTGCCCTTTAATATGAACCTTCACCCATGCGGGGCGGCTTGAAAAATCACTCGAAACAAAGGAATAAAGACCAAAAGTATCGTTATCGTAAATGAAAAGGGAAGCCTGAATAGTGGATTCGAGGAAAATATCCGAGTAAAATTCCTCTCGTATACGAGAAAGAACCTCTGGCGGCAGTTTCTTAACTTCAGAAAACAAAGGCGGGACCGTAAGCGTGATAAATTCGCCTGTGCCGAGAGTATCCCGCATGAGAATCGAGGAATGGCAATCTCCAGAACCCGCGTTAATAAGCGACCATGTTGCATTATTACGATGTTCGAGCAGAGGAAGCGCTATCTTCTCCGCAGATTTTGCGTAGAACATACGAAAGTGATCCGAGCGCGAGATATGAAACTCGTCCACGGAAACATTACGCCCACGGTAACGAACAGATGTAAGCTCCTCGATGCCGATTCTTCTGTCCAACGCGCCCATAACAAAGCCGGAACTCGCTATGATCCTTCCGCCGTTGGTTAAGAAACCGCGGATTTTCGTGATTATTTCGTTGTCATAGAGAGCGGAGGCGGTCAGGAAGATCGTTT
>JAISCD010000040.1 GCA_031265825.1 Treponema sp.
GGCTGGTATACATCTTCAAGCGGCGGAAGCAAAGCAGGGAACGCCGGAGCTTCTTATACGCCGTCTTCCAGCGTAACGCTTTATGCCCACTGGACTCAGTCCGGCGGCGGAGGTGGAACGACTAGCTACACCGTAACCTTTGATGGCAACGGAGGTAGTTCCCCTTCTTCCCAATCGGCAGTTGCAGGTAATTCCATTACGCTTCCCTCTTTAACCCGGAGTGGTTACACCTTTGACGGCTGGTATACGTCTTCAAGCGGCGGAAGCAAAGTAGGGAACGCCGGAGCTTCTTATACGCCGTCTTCCAGCGTAACGCTTTATGCCCACTGGACCACAACCGTTACACAGCCAAGCACTCCGACCGGAGTAACAGCTACTGCGCAGTCATCAAGTAGCATCAGCGTATCGTGGACTTCGGTAAGTGGAGCAAGCGGCTACCGTGTCTACCGTGCGGCAAGCAGTTCCGGTAGTTATTCCCAAATAGCTAGTCCATCAACAACATCCTACACAGATACGGGGCTTCTCGCATCCACAATGTACTATTACAAGGTCAGCGCGTATAACAGCGATGGAGAAAGTACACAATCAAGTTCCACCTCTGCGACAACTTCACCCTCCGCACCGACCACCTACACCGTAACATTTAATGGTAACGATGCCAGTCCGCCTTCTCCCGAAACGGTCAACGTGGGCAGTTCCATTACGCTTCCTTCTATAACCGCGAGTGGTTACACCTTTAACGGCTGGTATACGTCTTCCGGCGGCGGAACCAGAGTTGGAGGGGCCGGAGATTCTTATACGCCGCCTTCCAACGTAACGCTTTATGCACAGTGGACCAGCACACAGCCAAGCACTCCGACCGCTCCGACCGGCGTAAGCGCGACAGCATCGACGGAATCGCCATACGTTATTAATCTTTCGTGGAATTCTGTGTCAGGAGCAACCACGTATAGGATATATTCTGGTTCAACTTCCTCAAATGTTACAACTCTCTTGTTCACCGTCTCTGCGCCGACAACATCCTATATGGATAACTCTAATCAGCCCAATTCGACTCGATATTATAGAGTATCCGCAGTAAACAGCGCTGGTGAAAGCGCTAACTCAACGACTGTTTCCGCAACAACCATGGGAACAACCGCTAAACCAAGTACACCGACCGGAGTATCTGCAACTACATCGGGACAGTCAGCAGGCTCTGTCAGGGTTACGTGGAATGCTGTATCGGGAGCAACGGGTTATAGAGTGTATTACGCGACTAGCGCTAGCGGTCCATATACTCTGGATGGAACCAGTTTTGGCACCGGATATACCAGTACCGACTGGGATGGTGGCATTTTGGCATATTTTAAGGTAAGCGCAGTCAATACCGCTGGTGAAAGCGCTCAATCATCCTATGCTTCCGCAACAACCAAGTAACGGAATATAACGTCCGCCCCCGGAGAATTCCAGATAAACAGAAGGGCGCTAGGCACTGAATTTCGATAACGCAAAACGTGCCTGACACCAAGCGGGGCCAAGCGTACAGACTTTCGGTCTGATATGCAAGGCCCCGCTTTTTTTTTGCAAAAAGCATTGAAGGCTTGGCCTCAACGCAGTTGGTCAAGTTCCCAGCGGATGCGATTGTGTACCGTTGGTGGATTTGTGCTTACCAGAAGCGTAACCAGTAACTTTGTTCCGGTGGCACTGATGATTGGGAATGAACGAGAGGGCGGGCGGGGTCAGGGCGCGAGGGCTAGGCGCGAGTGTCAGACATCGGGGTTGTGCGGGCTAGTTTTGCGATAAGTTTCTAAAGGAGCGGTCAAATCCGCTCCTTTTTTTATCGTCAGAGACGCGGCAGTGTCAGAGACGCGGCGGTGTCAGACACGGACGGTGTCAGAGGCATGGGCGGTGTCAGGCACGCGGACGGTGTCAGAGGCACGCGGACAGTGTCAGGCACGGGCGGTGTCAGGGACGCGGGGGGGGGGTAGCGCAAGACCGCGCAAGCGGGCTGGAGCGGAGGGGGGCGCACCACAAGGGCGGCGGTATGCCATCCTCCGTTTAGGGAAAGACGTGCCCCCCTTCCTGCTTATTACTTCTAAATATGTATTCTAATATCGCAGTGTCTGCGGGTGGTGTCTGACACCCGAAACCCTTATATTTCTGCGACTTCGTGGTAACTAACGGTAAATTTTTTTTATTTTCCTCTTGATTCTTTTGCGTTTGTCCTATACTATATAACAAAAAGTGGAGTAAAAGATATGCTATATCAAACAAAAGTGAATATAATTAGCCATTCTCAAAGCGTCTGCATGAGTAGACGCATGGATCCCTCGTGCTTTCTTGTCTTAACTTATAATCGTTCTTTATACAAATATAATCGCGGCGTAGTCAGTCCGCATTTTCTCAATGTCGTTATCCTATGGGATAAGACCGCTATCGGATAGCGTCAATTATAGGAGATATTCATGAGGTACATACCTACTATAGAAAGAATTTATGTGGACAGGAGCTTAAGGTGAGTGACTTGCTCCATTCGGATTTCGCCACGAAGAATCCGCTGGAACTGACGTTTGAAGAAGACCAGCGAGGGAAGAAGGTATTCTTTGCGGCGCGTTGGGAGACCGGGGCGATGAAGAAGGGGAAATGGAGCGACATATTCAGCGCGATCATTCCCTAGGAGGTCAGAGCGGAGCCGCCGTGCATGGGTCTCCGCATAACACGAAAACTTGCCCGTATGGGCGGTTAATACAATGCGCCATGAAACAATTTTTGTGGCGCGTAATTTAAAGACTTTGTTGCCAACAAAGTAAAGGAGAATAAAATGGCAAAGAAATATTTGAAATTGGGAATACTAGCTTGCTTGCTGGTATTGGGCTTTGGTTTGGCTGGATGTACTTCATTTCAGGCGTCAGGCTTGCAAATGGGACTGGTGATCAATGGTCAAAAGTATGAAAAGGTGGGAGACTTCTCCGAAAAGGAATGGACAAACAAATTCCTTGGCTGGGGGTTTAATGGCGGGACTTTGTTCAATCTATCGTCTAACGCAACTGAGCCGGAAGTCAGGGATGCTGTTGAAAAAAACATCAGAAAGTTTGGCGGAGACGGGGCAATTGATGTGAGAATCAAATATGGTTCAAATCCCTTACAGTGGATTTTAACTGGATTAACTATGGGGATATGGATGCCCGGAACAGTCACCGTTAACGGAACGATAGTGAAAGCCATAAATTAATGAAGAACCGTTGCGCCCGTCTATAGCGCGGCGCGCGGTTTCGCATAATACGGGAACTTGCCCGTATGGGCGGTTAATACAATGCGCTATGAAACAATTTTTGTGGCGCATTATTTAAGACTTTATTGACAGAGTAAAGGAGAAAGAAATGATAAAGAAAAAGATCTTGAGGGGCGGACTGCTGGTCATAGCGCTGACGTTTATCGGAGGGCTGGACGCGCAACAGCCTGTCGTGGCAGTCGCCCCTTTTGACGCTATTTCAGGCATCAGTTCAATGGTTGACCGTTCCGTAGTTGAAAAGGTGTTAAGGGAACATTCATTTCAGGCAAGGGACTGGGCGAATCGGCAGAAGACGGCGGAATTGGGAACGGTGTTGAACGCGGACTGTATAGTGTGGGGCGAGATGGAAAAGTTTGGTTCCAATATTCTGGTAATGGTACCGTTTTATGACATACGAACATTTCGCTTTATGGGCGGCGCGGACCTTCGCTTTGCCAACGTAGACGAGGTTTAAGACAAGATGGATCCTTTGGCAAGTAAACTAATGGAGACTCTAGCGAATAGCGGCAATGGAGGGAGAGGCGGTGTGTCAAGCACGAGCGGAGGCACGCGACAGGCTGCCCCTAAACCGGCTACGAATGGGACGTCCGAAAGGTTTGTGCTGATTCCTGCTGGGACGTACAGCATGGGGAGCGACAACGGGGACAGCGACGAGAAGCCTGTACATCAAGTAACGATAAACAAGGCGTTCTTCATGAGCGACCATGAGGTAACGCAGAAGGAATGGGTGGAGACAATGGGGACGACGATAAGGCAACAGCGGGATATGCAGGACAAGAGTTTGTTGTTGTATGGCGATGGGGATAATTATCCGATGTACTATGTGAATTGGTATGAAGCGATGGAGTACTGCAACAAGCGGAGTATAAAAGAAGGGCTGATGCCCGCGTATAGCGGGAGTGGGGACGATATAACGTGTAACTTCAAAGCCGGCGGGTATCGCTTGCCGACGGAAGCGGAGTGGGAATGGGCGGCGAAAGGCGGGAGGAAGGACTTCATGATATACGAGTACAGCGGGAGCAACAGCGTAGACGGTGTGGCGTGGTATAGTGGGAACAGCGGGAATCGGACGCATCCTGTGAAGACGAAGGAGGGGAACAGTTTGGGGCTGTACGATATGAGCGGGAATGTGTGGGAATGGTGTTGGGACTGGTATGAGAGTTATAAGGCTACACGGTATTGGGACTGGTATGGGCGTTATGGTGGGTCTGCACAGAAATCGCCTGTTGGCGCGGCTGAAGGCTCTTACCGCGTGGTACGCGGCGGGTCGTGGTGCTATTTCGCGCAGAATGTCCGTTCCACCTTCCGGTTCTACGGCACTCCATCGTACAGGGACAGCGATCTTGGCTTCCGGCTGGTGCGACAATAACAAATAACAGAGAGCAGTTAGCAGTTAGTAGTTAGCAGGTAGTAGTTAGCAAAGAGCAGAGAGCAAAGAATAATGAGCAAAGAGTAATGAGAAAAGAGGAAAGGAAGACGAGCGAGCGAAGAGCAGAATATCGAAGCGCGGGATTGCTCTTCGCTGGTGTCAGACATCGGCGGCGTGCGCGTGAGAGCAAGGAGAGGAAAGACGGGCGGGCGGGTGCCTGACATCAAAGGGCCTCGTGGGGGGCGGCGGGGAAAAGAGCAAATGGCGTGCCTGTGTCAAGGCGCGGGCGGTGTCTGACACCGAAGGTGTCAAACACCGGGGTGTGTCATCGAGGTGTCGGGGACGCGGCGGCGAGTGGGCGGTGTCTGGCACCGCAGGTGTCAAACACCGGGGTGTCGGGACGCGGCGGCGAGCGGGCGGTGTCTAGCACCGCAGGTGTCAAACATCGGGGTGTCGGGACGCGGCGGCGAGCGAGTGGTGTCTGGCACCGCAGGCGTAACGGGCGCAGGCGTGGTGTCAGACACCGAAGGTGTGTCGTCGGGGTGTCGGGACGCGGCGAAAGACGCGGCGCATGGTTGGGGGGGGGGTGGCGGAAGACCGCGCTTGCGCGGGCTGGAGACAGGGGGGCGCACCACAAGGGCGCTTGTTTGCCGACCTCCATTGTGGAAAACCGCGCCCCCTCCTCCTTATGACGCTTGCCTTGCGGCGGCACTTACGTACAACGTGGAGGTTCCGCTTGTTTACAAGCGTAACCGTCCTGTCGGGGACAGCGGAGACCCCTTTCGGACAATAACCATTGTGAAGTATTTAAACACCCGCAGGGTGTGCGATCCCTTGATCGCCTTGTTCATTTTCTTGTTTTATGCTAGTCTGTCTAAAAGAGAGGCGAATCGTGTTAGATTACCATTTTATTGTAGAGAATCTGTCGGCGGTGGGTGGCGGATGCAAAACAGCATAGATGAGTTGTTGACAATTAAGAAAGCGGCGGAATTATTGAAAGTTGCAGAAATAACTATAAGACGTTATATCGCCAAAGGGTTAATCCCTTCAGTCAAAATCAGATGCGCAAGACGGATAGTTAAAGGCGATATGTGGAACGACTTTGTTCAGAAAATGCGTAGTAAGAAACTTAAGAAATTGGGCAATAAAACAGATTATTTTGTTGCGGAGTTGCAAGCCGAATATCCTGTATCGCGGGAACTTGCAAAGGAAGAAAAGAAGGCGAAATTGGGTTTTAATGGCTTAACCCCTACCGAATGGGCTTTGCTCTCAAAAAATGTGATTGTTGAAGACGATCTATTAAACCCTGTTTGGAATGATTTATCTTCGCCTCGTAATAAATACCAATTGGAACATGGCGCAGTTTACCCTATAAAACTTTGCGAGCGGTTAATAAAAATGTATTCCACAGAGGGCGATACCGTTTTTGACCCCTTTTTGGGCATTGGTACGACAATGATTGCGGCGCAACAACTTAACCGCCATTGCATAGGAACGGAACTAAATCCGAAGTTCGCTGGTATCGCTCAAAAGTGGTTAGACGATATACAAGGGCTTTTCGATAATAGTATGCGCTACAAAATCGTGAATGACGATTGCCGTAACCTTTTGCAATACATAAGAAAAAACAAAATACAAGTTACGGTAACTTCCCCGCCATATGCAGATTTTATACAAAAATCGTTAAAAGACAGAGAAACAACGCATAAAACCTCTGTAATACGGCTTGAAAATAACAGTGTCGTAAAGCAATATAGCCAAGAAGAAAACGACTTCGGAAATTTACCTTATCCTGAATTTTTAGAACAGATAAAGCGGATATTGAAAGACAATTTAGACGTTACCAAAATTGGTGGCTACTCCTGTTGGGTGGTTAAAGATTACCGCGATACGAAAAACAGAGTGCCGTATGTTCCGTTTCATTCTGATTTGGCAAGAGCAGGCGAGGAAGTCGGGTGGAAGTACCATGACTTAATAATTTGGGACCAGACAGGACAACGCCGATTAGTTCTTTTGGGTTATCCAAGCGTTTTATATACTAATCAAAATTGTTCATTTATAGTAATATTCCGTAAAGTAACATAACGTATGAATTACAATATAGATTTCGATTTTGGCAATAGTGATACAATGTATCTAACACATTCTTTACACCCATACCCTGCAAAATTTCCACCCCAGTTGCCACGCACTATAATTAGAAAGTTTGCACACAAAAGGGCAACGATTTTAGACCCTTTTTGTGGTTCAGGCACAACGCTTGTTGAGGCTCGTTTGTTAGGTTGTAATGCAATCGGGGTTGATGTAAATGGTTTATCCTCTTTGCTCTCCAAAGTTAAAGCGACGCCGCTTTCTCAAAAAGAGCTTGCACAAATCAAATCATTCCTTGGTTTGATTGTAAATGAGGATTTTCAGTGGAAAATAAAACGCCCGACAATCAAAGTTAAAGAGATAGACGGTTTAGAATATTGGTTTCAACACAATGTGGCAGAAGAATTAACGCACATTCTAAATTTTATTACTGAATTGGACGATGAAAATGTAAGAGATTTTCTGAAAATAGTATTGTCCTCAATCATTGTAAGAGTTTCCAATCAAGAGAGCGACACACGCTTTGCGGCAAAAAACAAAAACATACCAGATGGCTTTACTTTTGGTTTATTCCTTACAAGAGCGAATGAATACTTAACACGAATTGCAGAGTATTCTAAAAAAGTGAACGGGGAAGGTTATTTGAGATTATTAAATGCAGACAGTAGAAATTTATCAATGCTTAATAACGATAGTATTGATATTATTATAACTTCGCCGCCTTATGCTAACACTTACGATTATTATTTATATCATAAGTTCCGCAAGCGTTGGCTTGATTTAGATGTAAGGTTTGCACAATACAATGAAATAGGCTCACGCCGCGAGTATTCAAGTTTGAAAAAACCCGCAGAGCAATGGACTATTGATTTGAAAAAATGTTTTTCCGAAATGTACCGTCTAACCAAAAAAGACGGATTGACGTTTATCGTTATCGGCGACAGTGTGATAAAAAAAGAACTCATTAAAATAGATGAGGTTATAACTAATTTTATACCCGAAATCGGCTTTGAAATTTGTAATATTATTTCGTCTAATTTGTCAGAACATTCTCGAATTTTCAACCCGACATTTGCACAGAAAAATAAGAAAGAACACCTGATAATTCTAAAAAAGTGAAAACATGAAACAGATACGTATATATTACGAAAGTTTGGAACAAGGCGAAAATTACATTAGACCAATAATTGAAAAAATTATTGATAAAAAGATAGTCCAGATTGTTTTAGTCAAGCGGCCGAAAACGGCAAAAGATTTGAATAGAGGCGCTATTGCCGCAATTCAAATAATGACAACGCCTGATGTCCTAGTTACAGGTATTGCCGACGGCAAAGAATATCCGTTAGTTCTGATTGAATTTACGGAAGCCGTTACAACCGAAGACCATGAATTGCAACGTACCTACGGCGCGGTTGCGGCGTATCTTTCGGGTACTTACTACTTGAAATTAGCAGGCGAAAAATATTCTGAAAAAGAATTTGGCGGAGCAAAGTACAACCCTTTTTCTACTCCTAAAATTTTTATTGACGAGGTAGGATACGAGGGTTACATTATTGCTGATTGGAAAACCGAAAGGGGAAACAAATATACATTGCAACGAAATTCAAAATATCCGTCTTGTCCCCCTGATATTGCCATTCTTACAGCCACTTTGCAAAATGCTGTTTCTGCCTTTGTAAATTCTGAAAAGGATTGGTTTAGGCGCAGTTTGGCAGAGTTGAAAAACGACAAATCATACCAGATATATCGCAAACAAGTAAATACGGCGACAGGAACGAAAGAGTTGTTAGAAACGTGGAAAAGTCGCAGGGATAGTAACTTGAATAAATTGCGCTATTTTGTAAAACCTAACTTCATTGCGGCAAAGATAAACCGTTTCAGTCACGCAATGGACCCGGACAGGGGTATTTTGACATTCATTTCGTTTCTGTTTTCGGAAACAAACCAAGTTTTTGGTATTTATGCACTTGTCCGCCCACGTGGTAACGACTTGATGAAACAAAATCTGACAACGCTTGACTTAATGCGCCGAAAACTTGACACTGCCCTTGAAATGGACAAAGGTGGAATACCTAATTGGTTAATAGACGAGTTTAAAAAAGTAGCCAAAAGCGCAAAATCTTTGGCTGATGTAGTAGATTTTCAGCCTGTTTGGGAAAAATACAAAGCCCAAATTACAGAAAACAAGGTTGTTATGACGCTTGCCTACTTTTTAGACGGTATATATCTAAATCACAATGGAATATGTTTAAAATGGAATAAAAGAAAATTAGTAAATTCCACAAACAAAAACTTCTTGCCTGCTTTTGCGGCGTACTTTGGTTTTTCCAATTACACGAAACCAAACCCGATTATTGAAGTCACAAATGAAGTTGATGAGGATGAAGTAACATATACCATTGTTCATAAAGTCCTTATTCCAAGTGGTTTTCAGATTATTTCTGTTTCTTATCCCGGCTCGCAAGGTAGCGGGGCTGTTTTACCTGATCCCGAACTTGGCAAAGCCCAACCGCGTGAATATCCTGATATAATCGCTTTGCCGCCGGTAAACTCAAAAATTGACGTCGTTTTGAATGAAAGTAAAGGAATGTTTTCAAAATCAAGCGTTGAAAAGGATTTTGAAAAGATTTTGCGGTACAAGACCGACACAAAACTGAAAATGGCGCTCAAAGAAACTTTGTTTGTCGCACAGGTTATTGACAAAAACAAGCAATTGAAAAACATCGTTATCGGAGTAGCGTTTGGTGTGAAAAATGGTACAACAACCGATTGGCGACCTGATAATATTGATTTTATTTTCCGTATTACCAACCGTGACGAATGGGCAATCGGTGTTTTCAAACAAGATATGCACGACTTAATAAAGAAAATTGAAGGCAAAACAACATTTCCAGCAGTCTTTAAATTAGCAAAAGACGCAACTACAACTCCGCAATTATTTTAGTGTGATTTTTTATATTATATTCCCCTTCTCTGTGCGATCCCTTGATCGCCTTGTTCATTTTCTTGTTTTATGCTAGTCTGTCTAAAAGAGAGGCGAATCGTGTTAGATTACCATTTTATTGTAGAGAATCTGTCGGCGGTGAAGAAGAATATAGCGGACAGGTTTATGAAGGCGGATGCGGACGCAGTCGCCGTGTTATTCAGCAAACGTATAGAATTGACGACAGCGCTCCAGAATTTGCAACAGCAGAGGAACGCCAACGCCGCGTCAATGAAAGGCAAGCTTGATCCTGACAAACGCTCCGTCCTTATCGAGGAAGGGAAGCGTCTGAAAGACGCCATTGCGGGCGTGGAAGCGAAACTCGGCGCGGTTGAAGAAGACTTGGACGCAAAGGCTCGCCGTATCCCGAACATGGCGCATCCTGATGCGCCCATCGGCAAGGAAGACAAGGACAGCCTTGAAGTGAAACGGGTTGGGGAACCGCGGCGGTTTGGCTTTACCCCGAAAGATCACGTTCAGTTAGGACAAGAACTCGACATCATTGATTTTGACTCTGCGACAAAGGTTTCAGGCGTTAAATTTTACTACCTAAAGAACGAAGGCGTGTTCTTGGAACTAGGACTCGTGCGCTATGCGCTGGATATTCTGCTAAAAAGAGGCTTCACGCCGTTTATCACGCCAGATGTCGCTAAAGAGAGTGTCCTTGAAGGCATAGGTTTCAACCCGCGAGGGGAGGAGTCCAACGTTTACACGCTTGAGGGCGAGGATACTTGCCTTGTTGGGACTGCGGAAATCACTCTGGGCGGCTATTATTCCAACACCATTCTGCCCAAAGACAAGTTACCCTTGAAGCTGGCGGGTTTGTCTCACTGTTTCCGCCGAGAAGCTGGTGCGGCAGGGCAATTTTCCAAAGGGCTTTACCGCGTTCACCAATTCACTAAACTAGAAATGTTCGTTTACTGTCTCCCCGAAGAGTCGGACAGGTTCCATGAAGAGCTTCGGGCGATTGAAGAAGAGATTTTTTCTGGATTAGAGATACCGTTCCGCGTGGTTGACACGTGTACAGGTGATTTAGGAGCGCCCGCGTACCGCAAGTGGGACTTGGAAGCGTGGATGCCGGGAAGAAACGGCTATACCGGCGCTCCTTCGGAGAATGTCACCGAGCAGATCGGAAGCTGGGGTGAGGTTACGTCAACATCGAATTGCACGGATTATCAAGCGCGGCGGCTCAACGTCCGCTTCAAAGACGATGACGGCAAGAATCGTTTCGTCCACATGTTAAACGGCACGGCGGTCGCGGTCTCCCGCGCCATCATCGCCATCCTAGAGAATTTCCAACAGGTGGACGGCTCTGTTATTCTACCCAAAGCCCTCGTTCCGTATTGCGGTTTTGAAAGGATTGAGAGCAGCAAATAAGGTTACGACCGCTTTTAACAAATTAACGGAGAGAGGATACTTTTTTGATAAGACAGAAACTTACCACAGCCTTTGGCGGTGAATGGCGGATGCGGAACAGCGCAGACGAAGAAGAACTACCCGCTTGCGTCCCCGGTTCTGTATACGCCGATTTGCTGGCGAATGAGAAGATAGAAGACCCATTTTGGCGGGATAACGAAGATGCGGCTTTCGCCCTTATGGAAAACGACTGGGTCTACACGTGCCGCTTCGTTGCGGATACGGCGCTTTTCGGATGCCGCCGAGTCTTCTTGCGGTGTGAAGGGCTGGATACCCTTGCCGATGTCTTCCTCAACGGAGAATTACTCGGTAAGGCGGACAATATGCACCGAGTTTGGGAATTTGACGCCTTGCCGTTCCTAAAGAAAGAATCTGACGGTGAAAGTTTGCTCAAGATTGTGTTTCATTCGCCCAATAAATTTGTGAGAGAAGCGTTTCAAAAGATAAAAACCCAAGGCTCCGAAGAATGTCTCGATGGATTTCCGCAACTACGCAAATCCCACTATATGTTTGGCTGGGACTGGGGTCCCCGTCTGCCTGACGCGGGCGTTTGGCGGAACATAGAGCTTGTCGGCGTTGAGGCGGCGCGTATCGCGGGCGTCCATTTCACCCAAATCCACCAAGAAGGAGAAACGTCCGCCGTTGACCTGTGTATCCGCGTGGAAGTTGACTGTGGGCAGACAGGCGTCCCATACCCTTACCAAGTAACTATCAAGGCGCCGGACGGCAAGATTGAAAGCAAATCCTTTACCAATTCGCCCCAAACCATTGTTATTGAAAACCCGGAACTATGGTATCCTAACGGCTACGGTTCCCAGCCTCTCTACACGGTGAACATCGCTTTGCTATCCCCTGACGCGGGCGTTCCGCTAGACGTGTGGGAGGGGCGCATTGGTCTACGGACGCTCACGGTAAATCGTGAGAAAGACGAATGGGGTGAACGTTTCGCCTTTGAAGTCAACGGCGTCCGCATCTTCGCTATGGGCGCCGACTACATTCCCCAAGATAACGTCTTGAGTCGCGTTAATGGGGAAAAAGTCCGCTATATGCTTGAGCAATGTGTCGCGGCGAACTTCAATATGGTGCGTGTATGGGGCGGCGGCTATTATCCTGATGACTATTTCTATGACGTATGCGACGAGCTTGGACTTATCGTGTGGCAAGACCTCATGTTTGCGTGCACGGCTTATGAGCTTACCGATACATTCGAGGAAAACGTCAGGCGGGAACTAGTGGATAACGTCAAACGCATCCGTCACCACGCCTGCCTTGGGCTATGGTGTGGAAATAACGAACTTGAAGGCTTCTTGGCGCAGGGAACGTGGGCAAATCTCAAACAGAGAGCCGATTACACCAAGCTTTTTGAATACATCATCCCGAATATCGTCAAGGAATACGACCCGACGACCTTCTATTGGAACTCAAGCCCATCTTCAGGCGGGAGTTTTGACAACCCGCAGGATGAAAACCGCGGGGACGTACATTATTGGGACGTATGGCATGGCAACAAACCATTCTCAGATTACCGCAACCATTATTTCCGCTTTGCGTCTGAATTCGGCTTTCAATCCTTCCCTTGTCTTGAAACGGTGGAAGCTTTTACGCTTCCCCAAGACCGCAATCCCTTTTCTTACATTATGGAAAGACACCAGCGCAACAACGCGGCTAACGGTAAGATCATGACTTACCTTGCCCAAACCTTTCTCTATCCGAGGGATTTTGACGCCTTCATCTATGCGTCCCAGCTCTTGCAGGCAGAGGCTATCAAATACGGCGTGGAACACTTCAGGCGCAACCGCGGCAGGTGTATGGGAACGATCTATTGGCAGTTGAACGACTGTTGGCCTGTCGCGTCATGGTCGTCTATAGACTATTTCGGCAGGTGGAAGGCGTTGCACTACTTCGCAAAACGCTTCTTCGCCCCGCTTTTGCTGTCCTGCGAAGAGAACAGCAAGGAAACCCAAGAGCCTAACGTCAACGCGCAACCTCAGAAAAAGGCGGCGATCAAGAATAGTTTTCGGCTTTGCGTATCAAACGAAACGCGTTGTGAACGTAGCTTCCTTGTCAGATGGGAGATTCGGGGCAAAACCGCCGAAATTCTACGTGAAGATTCACAATTTATCACTATCTCACCGCTTTCTTCGCTCTGGCTTGAGGAAATTGACGCGGTGAATCTGAATATATACGATGAATACGTGAGTTTTCACCTTGTCAACGGGGGAGAAACGGTCTCGGAGGGCGTTGTTTTATTCTGTCCGCCGAAACATTTCCATTTTGTTGACCCGCATTTGACTTTTCAGATCGAGGGGGATTCCATCATCGTCAGGGCGACAGCTTTCGCCAAAGGCGTTGAGATTCGCGGCGCGGATATAATGGTGTCAGACAATTATTTTGACATGGACGCGGGCGAGAGAGAGGTGAAAATCCTACGCGGCGTGGTGGAACAGGTGCGGAGCGTTTTTGATATAAAGAGCAGGGAATAATGAGCAGATGGTAGAGAGCAAAGAGTAAAGAAGGAAGTAGCTCGATGTCAGGTATCGGCTATATCATCATGGCGCTTGCGCGGTGTCAGACGCCTTTGGCTGGTGTCAGACACCGCGCAAGAAGGCGTTGACTATCCGCGCGAACTTTTGTGCGAAAATTAGCGCGAAAAATTTGCGAAAAAGTATTGACATAAACCATCATGCGGTATATACTTCTCTCTAAAATGTTGTGTATATCCAAAAGGAGCATTAATAAAGCATGAATAAACCCTATTACGCGCCGCATAATGCGCCACATTTGAGTACCAGCGACCCTAGCGTCGTTGGCAAGTACCCCCCCCCCCGCTCTTAAATTCAAGTACATATAAGTCTCTTAAAGATAATTTCATTTCATATTTAGGCGCATCCGCGGCAAAGGATATTGTTCCGCGGGGATTCCTTTTACCGCATAACAAAGCTGGCTTTGACTCGAAAGCCGTTCTGTTTGACTCGAAAGCCATCCCGTTTGACTTAAAAGCCACGGCTTCTGACTCAAAAGCCGATCCTTCTGACTCAAAAGCCATCCCTTTTGGCTTAAAAGCCACGGCTTCTGACTCAAAAGCCGATCCTTTTGATTCAAAAGCCATCCCGTTTGAGTCAAAAGCCAGCCCGTTTAACTCAAAAGCCAGCCCGTTTAACTCAAAAGCCAGCCCGTTTAACTTGAAAGCCACGGCTTCTAACTCGGAAGCCATGACATATATTTTTAGAATAACACAGGAGGAAATTAACAATGAGTAACGATTGGTTGCCATCTAGCCGCATATTTATTATAACGATGTGCCGCAACTGGATGGCATATATGACTTTGGACGTGCGTACCGCTTTGGGCGTGCCAGCGGAACAGTTCACCGCGCTGACGACCCTCTTTGCGACCGCGGAGGCGCTCTTGCAAAAGTCTATGGACGATGCGGAGCGCACCCATGTGATCACGGTGGAGTGTCAAGTGGCGTTCACGGCGCTGAAGGAGAAGATGCGTTTTTTCCGAGACCGCTACTTCAAACTGCCGCCGTTGACCGAAGGGGACTGGGCCGCGCTGGGCTTCCGTCCTAAGGACACACATCCGACGCCGATCCCTGCGCCCGATGGGGTGCCCGCGGTGTCCTTGAGCTACCCCGGAGGTCCCCACGCGCTAACGGCGCATCTGGAACCTCTGGCTGGTACGCGAGAACTTGACCCTGACAGCGACTACGGCTACACGCTCTACGTGGGGATCATGCCGCCGGGCGGCGCGACGTTGGAACAGGCGGCTTCGGAGAAACATTATTTGATGAAGGCGCCTGCGGACGGGAAGGGCTTGAGGCATCTTCGGTTCACGCGGCGGCAGAAGGAGAAGCTTCTATTCGACGCGGAGGACGGAGGCAAGACGGCGTATATCTGTTGCCGCTACGAGAACCAGAAAGGGGAAGTAGGGCAATGGGGTCCGATGGCTTCGGCGGTCATTCCATAATGGCTGGAGGAAGGCAGGCGGCGCAAGTCGTCGCCTGCCTTCCTTCGCAATAAGAAAATGAAGGAGATTTCTATGAACAAAATTATTAAAATTACGATTTGTTTGCTTGCTGTTTCTGGACTTATGGGCTGTGTTGCGTATACGATGAATATTATTAAAGCCACTGATCAAATAACGGCTGAAACCACCAGTATGTTAATGATAAGTAGATATATTGATATTATTGCCTTTGATGATGATTCTGTCCAGTGGATAGGGGAAGGAGGGGACAACAGAATAGGTATCATTATTCCTTCGGGGCAACATACTCTTGTAGGACATCTAAAAGAAAACAGTTCAAATCAATGGTCTATCAGTTTTGATTTTCAACCTAAACGGTTTTATCGTATTAATGGGGATAAACAAGCGCAAGTTCTTGTTATTATTGATTTGACAAACGATGGTGGCTGGTCTGGAGAAAAGGCGCAGATGGAACGCGCTATAGCGTTAAATCAGGCCGCGCTACCTTCTGATAATGTTAATCAACCGGTTAGAAGCAGTGTAGTCAATAATGCTGGCGGTATTCAATCTGCCTTAAATAATGCGGTTCAACCTATTATGGACGTATTAAAGAAAGATGAAAACATTGCTATTATCAGTGTATCGTCATCAGACAGCGAACTGTCTGAATATGTAGCAGAAGAATTGGAAGTTATTTTGGTAAATAACAAATACATAGTCGTAGATCGCCGAGCATTGGATGAAATACGACAAGAACAAAATTTCCAATTGAGCGGTGATGTCGATGATTCATCAGCGGTTTCTATGGGTAAATTTGTCGGCGCGAAAATCGTTATTGTAGGAAATATAAGCGGAAGCGGTTCATTGCGTAGATTGCGTCTTCGCGCTTTAGATAGTCAAAGCGCACAGGTTGTTGGAGCTTCATCGGAAGCGTTTTAAAAAATGGGTTAATCGATAAGATGTTCCGTTTAAACCAAAAAGAGAAGCCTTCGGGCTTCTTTTTTTTGCCACTCCGCGACCGACGGATTTGCTATTGGCAGTGATCGGCAAAAAAATTTGAAAAAGTACTTGGCTTTACATAATATATTGTGTAATATGTTATTTGGAGGATAGAAATGGCGACAAATTTAGCAATTGATGACAATTTATTAAAGACGGCGCTTGTAATCGGTGGAATGAAAACCAAAAAAGACACGGTAAATTTGGCTCTCGATGAATTTATCCAAAGACGAAAACGGCAAGAAGTTGTTGATTTATTTGGAAAGATAGAATTTGATAAGAGTTATGACTACAAAAAATCACGTGAAAAAAGATGAAAATATTAATAGATACCCCGATCTGGTCAGCGGCGTTTAGACGTAAAAAAATAAAGTCTGAAGATAAAAATATTGTTGATAGTTTAAAATATTTAATTGATGAATTTATGGAGGTAATTATTGGTCCAATTCGGCAAGAATTATTGTCAGGAATATCTGATGAAGTTATTTTCAATGATCTAAGAGAAAAAATGAAAGGCTTTAATGATTTCCCGATAGGAACAACTGATTATGAATTAGCGGCTGAATATTCAAATATATGCAGAAGAAATGGGATACAAGGATCGAATACAGATTTTCTGATATGCGCGATAGCTGTTAGGAACAATTTTGAAATATTTACAATGGATGATGATTTCAATCAATATAAGAAATATTTGCCAATGAAATTATTTGCTATAAAAACAATAGACCATTCCGTCTAACAAGTCTGTTTACGTTCCACCGCCATTCGGCGGCTTCGGGGTTCCGGTCGGCTAGGTCATTCCGCTACACTCCATTCCCACGCCACCCACCCACATTTTACAGACCCCTTTACTTTGCAAAGCCCTTATTCAGGCTGGGAAAACGCCGTAAACAGCCTTCTTGTAATGTTTTCAAAATACATCTATAATAACCCATGGTTCGAGAGCGCGTAACTTTCTTGAAGCAAATCAATGAACAGACACAATTCAAAGGAATTATCCGATATGACGAGCCGTTGTCCGCTCATACAACGTTTAAAGTAGGGGGTCCGGCAGATGTTTGGATTCGTCCTTCCGCAACGATTTTTGAGGACTACGCGGCGAGCCTTCTCGCATCGGCGGACGCTGAGGGAATACGGGTTTTCATAATGGGAGGCGGCGCAAATATCGTTCCTTCTGACGCGGGTTTTCGAGGCATTGTTCTGGACTCCAGCGGATATACGGGACCTCTCGCGGAAGAATCTGATGCTGTATCCTTCGCCGCTGGTTCGTCTATAGACTTGGTTACGGAGATCGCCGCTGATAAGGGCTGGGGTGGGTTTGAATTCCTCGCTGGTATGCCCGGCTCAATAGGCGGCGCTGTGTACATGAACGCGCGTTGTTACGATACGTCTGTGTCTGATAGGCTTAGGGAAACCGTTGTACTTGCGTTTGATAACGGCGCTTTCCTAAAAAAGACGATTCCTTTTCGTGAAACCGATTTTGGATACAAGAAGAGTCCTTTTCAATGCGAAGAGGCGGCTAACGATAGGCGGACGCTTATTCTTTCGGCGAAATTTTCCATATATCAACGAGAATCCGCGCTTATACGCAGGGAAATGGACGCGCTACGGAAGGATCGTGAGGCTAAGGGACATTATCGTTTCCCATCAGCAGGCTCGGCGTTTAAGAATAACCGCGCTTTTGGTAAGCCTGTGGGTAAGATCATAGACGAGCTGGGTTTGAAGGGTCTCTCTCGCGGCGGGGCAATGGTCGCGCCTTTTCATGGAAATATCATTATCAATACAGGCGATGCGACCGCATCCGACATCCGTCTTCTGGTGGACGAGGTAAAAGAGACAGTTTTCAAGCATACAGGATTCGTTCTCGAACCAGAAATCATTTTTTGTAAGGAGTAAAATTTTGTCGACAAACTTTATTACTAATTTTCTATCCACACATGAAGAGGGATTGATTTCACTGGGTGGGAAAGTCATCACCGCCGGCGTGATCGCATTGGTATGCGCTTTATTGCTGGCTGTCATGAAAAAAATCATAACTAAAGTAGAGGCTTCCAAGATCGGAGCCGATAAAACTGTTCTGCCATTGCTGAAAGTCCTTGCCAAGTACGCGCTCATCATTATAGCGATAATTATGATACTTGGTGTGTTCGGGGTCAACACGGCAGGATTGGTAACTGTCTTAGGCGCGGCTGGAGTCGCCATAGGTCTCGCACTCAAAGATACGCTTAGTAATATAGCCGCCGGCGTTATGCTGGTGCTATCGCACTCCTATCGTAACGGCGACTTTATCGAATTCGGTTCCTTCATGGGAACGGTAAGGGAGTTCGACTTTTTCACCACGTCCCTTGAAACCCCAGACGGCGTGTTCATCTCCGCGCCTAACTCTTCAATTTGGGCGGCGCCGCTTAAAAACTATAGCAAAAATAGTAAGCGTCGTATGGACCTAACCGTCGGTATTTCTTATAACGACTCGATAGAAGTCGCATTCCAGACTTTACAGACTGTTATAAATACGGAAAAACGCTTTCTTAAAGACCCTGTTCCTCAAATCATGGTACAGTCTTTGGGCGATAGGTCGGTAAATATCACCCTTCGCGCGTGGGTTGAGAGTGGCGTGTATTGGGATGCTTATTGGTTTCAGATGAAAAACATTAAGGAAAAAATAGCCGAGGCTGGGCTTTCTATTCCCTTGCCTCTTATGAACGTTCATATCAAAGACGGAAGTTCGCAGAAATAAATATGAAACCGTTTAGAAAAGAGCTATCTAAACGGTTGTAAGTAGGGGTTGAAATTTCCTACGAAAAGGTTCAAGCTCTGCATAATGACAAAAAATCTAACCGTGGGGAGTCCCGCGCTTTTAATAGTTGGCTTTACCGTTCCGCTTCTTATCGGGAATCTATTCCAACAGTTTTATAATATGGCTGACGCATTCATTGTAGGGCGCACGATTGGTATTGAGGCGCTTGCGGCTGTTGGGTGTACAGGTAGTATCAATTTCCTTATCATGGGTTTTATGATGGGGTTTACTCAGGGGCTTTCCATCATAACATCCCAACGGTTCGGTGCGGGCGATGGTCAGGGCGTTAAGAGAAGCTTTGCTATTAGCATCGTTCTGGGGCTTTGTATAACCAGTATTCTTATGCTCGTGAGTATTTTATCGGCGCGTTCTCTTTTGACTCTGCTCAATACGCCTGAGGAAATACTCCCTGATGCGTACGCCTATATTATCGTTATCTATTGGGGATTCCCCGCGGCTCTGCTTTTCAATATTTGTTCCAGCATGATGAGGGCTGTAGGCGACAGCATAACGCCTCTCATAGCCCTTATCGTAGCTTGTATTATCAATATTATACTTGACTATACCTTTATCTTGATATTCAAAACAGGCGTTGAAGGCGCGGCTTACGCTACAGTTATAGCGCAAGTCATTGCGGGGCTTCTCTGTATGCTTTATATCGTCAAGAAATTCCCATCTTTGCGTATCTCAAAAGAGGATTGGAAGGTCTCGGGGCGGGAAATATGGGGACATATCAAGATTGCGCTTCCTATGGGTTTTCAGATGAGCATCATTGCCATTGGAGCGGTTGCGGTTACCTTTGCCCTGAATAATCTACAAAGCACTATCGCCGTTGCCGCATTCGCCGCGTCTCAAAAGATCGATATGTTAGCGTCAATGCCTTTAGCGTCATTCGGTTCGGCAATGACTACTTACTCGGCGCAGAATTTCGGCGCAAGGCGTATTGACCGTATTAAGAAGGGCGTTGTTCAATGCTTCGCCATATCCGGCTCTTTCAGTCTGCTCATGGGAGTGCTATACTTCTTCGCGGGAAACCATCTCTCCGCCCTGTTTCTGGGCGTGGGACAGACCGAAGCTGTGGCACTCTCCCATCTTTACCTCAAGATAAACGGCAGTCTTTACATTATGCTTTCGTGGCTTTTCATAGCGCGGCAGTCATTACAGGGACTCGGCAATAGCATCGTGCCTACCATAGCGGGCGTCATGGAACTTTTTATGCGGACATTCGCCGCGATTTTCCTATCAAAGATATTCGGTTTTACAGGTATCTGTTTTGCAAGTCCGCTGGCGTGGCTTGGGGCGTGTATTCCTCTCACTATCGCCGTCATTTTGGCGCTTAAAAAGTTGTCAAGGACAATGGAACGTACCTATTCAGTCTGAATAAGTTTTGTGAACGACTATAATATAAAGGATAAACATGAACTCGAATCTTGAGAATGACGAAATCGTAAATCAAACGAATACACCAAACGCTAAAGCGTATATCGCCGATGTTTTGACGACATTGAAACTCACGGAGAAACAGCGTGAAGAATTGGCGTCTGCGCTGGTGATGTGGGAAAGTCGCGTTGAGTTAGCGCGGTCAAGCAACAAAGAGGCGCTTGCGTTGGCGGCGCAACGGGAAGTGGATACGCTCAGAGCGAAGATCGCTGGACTCGATGCGGAGATAGTCAGTTTGAAAGCCGAAATTGACGAAGCCAAGCGGGGTTTGCTCACCATTGCAAGTCAGAAGCGTTCCATAGACACGGACATTCTCCAACAAGAACTATTGATCGCCGCGGGGCGTTTACCCGGTGATGAAGACCAAGTTGTCAAAGAGCAGGACTTGAACGACCTAGCGAACAAGGCGTCTACAGATGAGGCGCTTGCCCAACTCAAGGCTAAGATGGGGCGATAACTAGGATAGCCTTCGTGGGATTTGCGTGATAAGAAACCGTATCGTTGCGCTGATAAAGAAACAAACGACCGCAAATGTGAGGCTCACGTCGCTGGATGTGTTTGGGAATAACAACCTACATACGAGAAGTCCGATACAAAAACCTAAGATCGGCATTATCAAGGCGTTAAAGGCTTGTTTGAGTAAAGTCTTTACAGGCGCCTTGTCCGTGCTAAACCGCTTGGGGCAGTTCTTCATACAACCAAAACAAAAATCGTCTTCTGTTCTCACTTTTCTTTCTCCTGACTGACGGGAAGCCGTACCCGTGTGATCCCGACGGCTTTACCGTTCTCATCCACTTCTACCATTACACCCTGCACTTCTAGTCTATCCCAAGCCGCATGAGGCCACTCTGGTATACCTGTGAGGTATTCGTTAATGCAAGCTTGCGCCTCGTTGCCGCCTACCGAATCGATGCTTCCTGTTCTTCCTGCGTCTGTAATCACGGCTGTACCGCGGGGCATAACAGTTTCGTCAGCCGTCTGCACTCTGGAGAAAGAGCCGATGATTGCGGAACATGAGCCGTCTGCGATTGCAAAAAGCGTCTTCTTGTCCGCGCTGGTTTGCGCGTGGAAATCAATAACAACGAAAGGAGTATCTTGTCTTAAACGTTTTGCAAGCGCAGGCAGAAGTATTACGGGGTTGTCTCCGTGGATTCGCAGGAAGCCGCTTTGACCAAGTAAAACAGCGACTGCTATTCTCTTATCACCTGTCCGATAAATGTAAGAACCGCGTCCGGGGGCATAGGGGGATAGGTTGTCAGGACGTAGAACATAAGGCATCCTTTCGATATTCTCAACGAGGTCTTTCTTGTAGAAGGCATACGTCCCCAACGTTAGTGTATGGACGCCAAGCTTCCGCAGATAGATCGCGTGGCTACGTCCTAGTCCAGTCCCACTGGTAGCGCCGTTTGCGTTGGCGATGATAAAGTCAGGCGCATAGCGCTTTCTCAATTCAGGCAGTCCCTGTTTCAGCGCGAAGACGCCAGCCTTTCCTACTAGTTCCGCAATATATAAGATACGCATTCCATAGATTACCATGAAGGCAGAGCTTCGTCTACCCTTTACTTGACTAATAGGGTGGTTTCCTTTATGATAGATGATATTTTCTTTAGGAGTATCTTATGACTGCTACAATTTTCCAGACGTTGATAGGCATAGTTGCCTATCTTCTGATTATGATTGCCATTGGGCTGTGGTATGCACGTAGAAGCAACAGCAACATGGACGAGTATTTCTTGGGCAATCGAGGGCTAGGACCGTGGGTCGCGGCAATGAGTACCGAGGCTTCTGATATGTCGGGATGGTTGCTCATGGGCTTGCCGGGTGTTGCTTACTTTACAGGAAGCGGCGAGGCGTTTTGGACGGCGCTTGGACTCGCCATTGGTACGTGGTTGAATTGGCATATTGTCGCTAAACGGCTTCGCATTTATTCCCAAGTGGCTGACAATTCTATTACACTACCTGAGTTCTTTAGTAAACGTTTCCACGACAAGAAACATATCCTTATGACCATTGCGGCTATAACGATCCTCGTGTTCTTTTCAATCTACGTTGGTTCTCAATTCGTTACGTTTGGGAAGTTCTTTGCCTTTGTGTTTAACGCCGAGAATTACTACACGGCTATGGTTATATTCGGGGCTATCGTGGTGCTGATTTATACGTTGGTGGGCGGGTTCATGGCTGTATGTATGACTGACTTGATTCAAGGCATCTTGATGTTCTGCGCTCTAGTCGTCGTGTTGGTGTGCGGCTTTATCTTTTCAGGCGGTTTCAGTGGGGTGAGCGAGCGGTTGAGTGATTTCCCGCGCTTCCTTGACATTTTCGGCATAGCGACCCCGTCCTTACAGGACACGAAGCAGGTTCTTATAGATGGTGTGCCTCAGTTTGGGGCAGGCGCTAACTACTCCCTTCTTAACATTGTGTCCTGCATGGCGTGGGGGCTGGGCTACTTCGGGATGCCGCAGGTGTTGATTCGCTTCATGGCGATCACCAAGGCGTCGAAGATTAGACAGTCCAAGTACATTGCGGTTATATGGTGCCTTATTTCTCTGTTTGCGGCGGTGGCCATTGGTCTAGTAGGGCGTGCGTATATGCCCAGCGTGTTTAGCGACGCGAGTGCGGCTGAGAACATCTTTATCAGTATGACGCTTGACTTCTTCCCGCCTCTGCTTGCGGGCGTTGTTCTGTCGGGTGTGCTTGCCGCGTCCATGAGTTCATCGGACTCCTACATGATAACGGTTTCTTCGTCTTTGGCTAACGATCTGTTCAAGCCTGCCTTCAAGAAGGCGAGCGAAGGCGCGCTCATGTGGGTCGCGCGTATCGCAATCATTATGGTTACCATATTTGGAGTCATGGTGGCGCTTTCAGGCGACAACTCCATATTCCGTATCGTTTCGTATGCGTGGGCTGGATTAGGAGCGGCGTTTGGTCCGCTTGTGCTGTTCTCGTTATTCTGGAAGCGCACGACTCTACCGGCGGCGGTTGCTGGAATGTTGTCTGGCGGCATTATCGTTGTCGTATGGAAGAACTTTATCAGTGGGCTCGGCGGCGCGTTTGCCGTCTATGAACTCCTTCCTGCGTTTCTCATCTCCGCTCTTGTCATATTCGTCGTGAGTCTCTGCACGAAAGTATCTGACCCCACCATAGAAAAAGAGTTTGATATTGCCGTGAAAGGCGAACTAGATTAGTTCTAGCCTCTGCGCTGGGGGCGCTTGAGCGCCTTCAGCGCAGACAGGCTGGTTACACGCTGGTTATTTTAACATTTTTAGTTCCGCGCTTATATCTTCAATTGTCAATTCATCTACCCAATTATGCCGTTCATTCGTATAGTCCCCGTACCCGGAATCAAACTGCCGCATGAATTCAACCATTCTGAGCGGTACAGGCTTTTCATTTAGGACTGAAATCCCCAATCTTCTTATACTATTCATATCTTTCACCAGAGCTATCTCCCCCATTCGTCAAACAACAAATCACCCTTCTCAACATTGGTTCCATCTACGAACTTCGTGATATACCTGAACGGCGTATACTGGATTATGTTCGTTATCAGCGTTGGCTTCTCCTCTAAATCCTTTATAAACACGTCATTCTTGATCGCCCTCAACTTGTCCTTGTGAATAACGTTATTCTTGTTCTTTGTCAGGACGCTCATATCCTTTTGACTAAAATACTTTTCTACCGCGTCTATCGTCTGCACTCGGCATAAGAACTGAACTTCGTTTCTCGGTGTGCCGTCTGAAATCACCAGCGCGGGCAAGAAGTATGTGTCGCAGTTGTTACAGTAGGCTCTCGTGTCTTCTCTATATTGATACATCCTATTCTTATATCGTGGATCAGGCTTTGGATTCCTATAGTAGTCAACAAGCGCCTTGTAACTGAAAGCTGTCTTGCATTGTGGACAAAATGAGTAATTTATAAGCGTGATATTCGTATTGGGTATCTTGACATTGCCATAGCCCTCTGCCTCATTTTTTCTCCTAATGTCTTCTAGTAGATTCTCATTATTCCCCGAAGCAAAGAAGCGGCATATAGACACATCCTTGCCAAAGATACCATAAAGCTCTTCTGACACGTCTTTACGTTCTGTGAGGTATCGTTCAAACGCTTCAATATCCTCAAATCCCTTTGTATCTGCTGAATCAATATTTGTTAATAACTGATCAATTTCGTCTTGTGTAAGTACTTCCATAAACTTATTCTCCTATAAACATCCAAAGGGTGCTACTTCCACCATTCATCAAACAACAAGTCCCCTTTCTCAACATTCGTTCCATCTACGAAGTTGGTGATATACTTAAACGGCGTATATTGGATTATGTTCGTTATCAGCGTTGGCTTCTCCTCTAAATCCTTGATAAACACGTCATTCTTGATTGCCCTTAACTTGCCCTTGTGAATAACGTTATTCTTGTTCTTTGTCAGCACGCTCATGGCTTTTTGATGAAGGTATTTTTCCACACCATCTATCGTCTGCACTCGGCATAAGAACTGCACTTCGTTTCTTGGCGTGCCGTCTGAAATCACCAATGCAGGCAAAAAGTACGTGTCGCAGTTGTTGCAACAGACTCGTGTATCTTGCCTGTATTGATACATCTTATTCTTATATTGGGGATCAGGCTTTGGATTGCTATAGTAGTCCACAAGCGCCTTATAACTAAAGATCGTCTTGCACTGGGGACAAAACGAGTAGTTTATAAGCGTGATATTAGTATTGGGTATCTTGACATTGCCATAGCCCTCTGCTTCATTTTTCCTCCTAATATCTTCAAGCAGGCTCTCATTGTTCCCCGAAGCAAAGAAGCGGCACATGGACACATCCTTGCCAAAGATGCCATAAGGACCCTCAGGCGTTTTACGTTCTGTGAGGTATCGTTCAAACGCCTTAATATCCCCAAATCCCTTTGCACCTATCGGCTTAAAATCAGGAAGATCAGCTTCAACCCCTGTTAAGAAAGCATCAATGCCATCATCTAAGAATGTTTCAGTCATAAACTTATTCTCCTATCAAAAATAAGAAGGGGGGCGCTATTTCCCTACCTTAGGCGGCAAACAGCCACCCTCGTGTCGCGCCCCCCTGTCTTCAGACCCACCCACATAGTGGGGTTTAAAGGGTGGGTCTTCCGCCACCCCCCTAAACTGCAACACACTTCCTCCATTACAACAACCAACGGCGGCTAGTATGCGTCCTACATACACTAGAGAGTGTGCCACTCAACCTTACTGAGTCAAAATTAAGACGATTCGTAGAATTAAGTGCTGTTAATAACTGCTCAATCTCGTCCTGTGTAAATATTTCCATGAACTCATCCTTCTCCGTTCTCATAAGGGATTGTAAACCAGAAGCTCTCTCTTATTCTCGTTAGCTCTTTCCTATAAACACCAGAAAGTTTTATGTATCTATATTTACCTTTTGTATCTTTAAATTCATTTACATCTACTGACTCAACATAAGAAGGATCAATATAACTTTCTCTTAAGAACTCGTTAATTTTGTCTTGTGTAAACATCTTACCTGTAGGACAATCTGCCTGTTCTTCAACTACAGTTACTGAGTCAAAATCAGAACGATTAGTAGAATTAATCACTCTTAATAACTGATCAATTTCGTCCTGTGTAAGTGTTCTCATAAACTTATTCTCCTATAAACATCCAAAGGGCACTACTTCCACCATTCGTCAAACAACAAATCACCCTTCTCAACATTCGTTCCATCTACGAAGTTCGTGATATACTTAAACGGCGTATATTGGATTATGTTCGTTATCAGCGTTGGTTTCTCCTCTAAATCCCTCATAAACACGTCATTCTTGATCGCCTTCAACTTGCCCATGTGAACAACGTTATTCTTGTTCTTTGTCAGAACGCTCATTGCTTTTTGATAAAGGTATTTTTCCACACCATCTATCGTCTGCACTCGGCATAAGAACTGCACTTCGTTTCTCGGCGTGCCATCTGAAATTACCAACGCAGGCAAGAAGTACGTGTCGCAGTTGTTACAACAGACTCGTGTGTCTTCCCTGTATTGATACATCTTATTCTTATATTGGGGATCAGGCTTCGGATTGCTATAGTAGTCCACAAGCGCCTTGTAACTAAAGATCGTCTTGCACTGCGGACAAAACGAGTAGTTTATAAGCGTGATATTCGTATTGGGTATCTTGATATTGCCATAGCCCTCTGCCTCATTTTTCCTTCTA
>JAISCD010000057.1 GCA_031265825.1 Treponema sp.
GATCCTTATCGGATAATATTATTTGGTTCGTATGCTAAAGGTACTGCCAATGAAAATAGTGATATTGATATGATGGTAATTCTGGATAATAATGATGTCGCAAAAAATTATGAAGAGCGATTACAGAAAAAATTATATATAAACAAGTTGGTAAGAAATATAAATTACAAAATACCATTGGATATTTTGGTATACTCAAAGGAAGAATACAAAATTGTAAAAAACTGTGGGAATTATTTTATTGACGAAATTGAAAAAACAGGGGAAATAATATATGAAAAAGCAAGTTGAGACAAGAATAAAGAATGAATTAACTAAGAATGGTAAAGAAAAATAAGAAATTGTATAAGTGTTGGCACTTCGCATAACATTCCAGCTATTTACGATATTTTGCCAGCCCGGATAAGGCTGGTGTGGAGATGGAATGCAGCGGAATGACCTAGCCCAGTGGCAAAGTGTAAACAGACCTATTATGCGAAGTTGCGCCCTTCTTATAATTATTCCTTATTATTTTTACGATATTCTGCCGCGTTTTTACTTATTTCTTCAATAGTCATATTCTCAAATAAATTGTCTTGCCATTTGGTATAATCAAACGGCTCTTTTTGTATGAGCATTATAAAACGTTCCGCTTCAACTAAACCCAAATTTTTTGCCAATATTTCCATGCCTTCATTTCTTATCAGTGTATCCGTCTTCATTTTTCTTCTCCTACCATTCCCACAAAATCAACCGGGTTGATGATAATAATATTATCAATCGTTTTATTTAATATTTTTCTATCAGTGGTAATGAAATATTTACATTTTGCCTCAAGCGCACACGCGATATGCAATGAATCCTTTTGTTTAATTTTCTTTTTCATTATTTCATTTGCCTTCTTAACAATATCTTCAGAAACATCAATATCAATTTTTGCTATTTTTCTCCATTTTATAATCTGGTTCTTTCTATCCGAAAATGGGTTAAATGAAATTTCATAATCCATTATATATGACCATACGAGTTCATAAGTTCCATTTAATATTTCTCTCTGAATATATAATTTTGCCTCTGATTCAAGATAGTTTTTCAATAGCAATTGATCATCATAAGGACGATTGAAACTGCAATTATCTAAATATAAACGTTCTTTCATATTTTTATTATAGTATAGCTCATTGTTTTTGGCAAGTGAATTATATAACGCTTTGACGCTTTAATGTCTGACACCGTTGTAAACACTTTGGCGCTTCGGTGTCTGACACCCTTCGGCTAATAAACAAAGTCGCCGCTGTCCTAAAAAAGAAGGCACGCCGTGTTTGCACAGCGTGCCTTCTTGCGTCAGCTATCCCCGCCTAAAGCAGGGACGGCGGGCTTTAATAACATTCTTCTGTCAAACTGCGTTAAAATGTAACGTAATTAGACCAAACAACGTTTGATCCTGCGTCTACTGTTGTTGAAGCCGGACCATCTTTAATTAGGGATCAAAAGCGGATAGCAGAGCCACCCCCCACCTGCGTAATGCCACGATACCTACTTCGGAATTGTGAGAGAGCCGTATTTTTCGCCGCACTAGCATTGCTGGCAGTTACTGATATGTTCTCCTCTATCCTTTCACCGTTTAATACCCCCCAAACATTAACAGACCACCAAGACTGTTCATCCATCGCTTGCACTGAAACGGCAGAACCAGCCCCCACCTGCTGAATACCACGATACTTACTTCGGAGTTGTGAGAGAGCCGTATTTTTCGCCGCACTAGCATTGTTAGCATTTACTCTAAAGACCTCCGTAATACGTTCATCGTCTAATACCCCCCAAACCGTAACATCCCACTGGCTCTGTTGCGCCTGAGCGATTTCTACACCTACCACTCCGAACACCAGCACCATTACCAACATTCCCGGCCAAGATTTTTTGTTTGCCATTTTTTTCTCCTTACTTTGGCAACAAAGTTTTAGTCATGCGTTGAAATTCATAAAACCGTCATTACTAGTGTTCCGTAGTGGCGGCATGGATGCCGCCGCCCCGTAAATTTCAGATTTTATGGCGCATAACGTCTCGATATACTTTCGTATATCGTCCTTTTCAGCGGCGGTTCCCACAACCAACGGTTGTTTTCACGGAACACCTTCCGCTTTGTACGCAATACTGCGCGTACCACAGCCGTTATATCCTCGGCGGCGTGCCGCCGGAACATACCCTAGACGATGATCAACGACTGAATCGGCGACACGGGACCGAGTTGCCCCTTCTCATTCTCCCAGCACAACGCCGCGGACAGCGTCTTCAGCCGATCCGTGTCCTTGAAAACCAGCGTCTCCTTCACGCGCGTGAGTAACTTCGACGATGTCAGTTCCTCGTGGCTTGTAACAGGCTCATCGCTTATCCGGTAGAACAACACCGCGCCGTTGTAACTTGCGGGCCTCGCAGGATGCGTCACGGTCGCCTGCAAATACCCCCCTGATTCCAGCGTGAAAGCCGGGATTTCACTCGGCGGTTCAATCGGCGTGTGGATCGTATCTTTGGGCTTCAGTCCAAACTGCATTCGTATTTCGTTGGTTACCACGCCCTTAGGGTCTCCGTCTATGTAGGCGTTCTTGATCCTACGTATCGCGGCTTCCAGCGCGGCTCGCTTTTCCCTGCGGTTTTCGCGGTCAATCGGTCCCGCGTTGGGCGACTCGCACGCGGTATACGCCGCCTTATACGCGGTCAACAGCGCTTTTATATTCGTCACCGTGTCCGTCAGTATGCCCAACGTCGCGGCGAGATTCTCCGTCGTTTCCGTAAAAACTTCGGCGAAATCCGAAAACTTTTCCTCTGCAAATGGCATAAAACCACCCATTTTCATTTCTCCTTAAAAAATACTCAATGAATTTAAAACTTGACTCAATGAATTCAAAACCTGACTCCATGAATTTAAAGACAGATTCCCCATATAAGGCGTCCATTTTGGGACGGAAAGCCCTCTGCGCCCTTGCTGAGATGAGAACGCCCGCGCGTCTGCGGGTTTGTCTGTATTTATATAGATCGGATCTTACGGGGGGGGGGGCAGACAGAATCGCTCGTCCATTGGACGGTTACGCAGGCGGCTTGCCGCGGTTTGCGAGATTCTTGTTTTGATAAGACATTTTTTCTGCATGAAGATATATTTACCCAAAAAATAAGATTTGTCAAGTACTTTATTTAAATTTATTTGCGGGAAACCGTGAACGCCAATCATCGGCTTGACTAAATTTATGTTTTCTTGTATGCTGGGAACAGGTTTGAAAAACCTCTTTGCCCATGAAACAGATGGGCTATATTATCCATAAGGAGGGTTCATGCGAAAATATGAATTGATGGTTGTTTTCCCGTTAGAAGACGACCAACACAAGGCGGGTCGTGAACAATTATTGTCGGATCTCGGCGCGAACGGTGCGGAGATAGAGAAGACGGACGAGTTAGGCGATAGAGATTTGGCGTATGAAGTGAAAAAAAGACGGCGTGGTAAATACGTACTCTTCACTATCAAGCTCGATCCCACAAAGCAAATTATACTTGACCGTATTTTTAAGCTCAACAGCAATCTTCTCAAATATCTTTTCATACGAATTGGATAGGAGGAGACAATGGCAGATATAAACCATGTGGTTTTGGTTGGCAGGTTGACCCGCGATGCGGAACTCAAATACACGGCAAGCGGGCAAGCCGTTTGCAAATTCTCCGTCGCGGTAAATCGACGCCGCAAGCAAGGTGAGCAATGGGTTGACGAAGTGAATTTTTTTGACATCGTGGTCTGGGGTCGTCAAGGCGAATCGCTCAACCAATACTTAGTAAAAGGTAAGCTTGTCGGTATTGACGGTGAACTCCGCCAAGATCGCTGGGAACAGGACGGACAGAACCGCTCGAAGGTGGAGGTTGTGGCGAATAATCTTCAACTTATCAGTAGCAACGCAGGTCAGCCGGGGGGAACAAACGTTTCATATCCACGGACTGAAAACAACTATTCGGATAGACCGCCATCGTCCCATGCGCCGTCCTACCAATCAGGCGGTTCACAGCCGCCCGACCATTCGGGGTTGCAAGATTCGTTTGCGGATGATATTCCATTCTAAATCAAGGAGAAATTTATGGCTGATGAAAGATACAATGATAGAGACGCCGCGAGTGAGCGGTATTCTCGTGATCGTGATAGGGACAGAGACAGAGACGGCGATGAAGATCGCCGCGGAGGGAAAGGTAAAGTCTTTTTCAAGAAAAAGGTTTGTAAGTTCTGTAATTCAAACAACCAAAAGTTGAGAATAGACTACAAAGAGGCGGATATGCTTCGACGTTTCATCACGGAACGAGGAAAAATCCTTCCACGACGCATCACCGGTACGTGCGCGAAGCACCAGCGGGCTATATCCTTGGCTATTAAGCGCGCTCGTATGATCGCCTTACTGCCTTTTGTCGCAGACTAGTACTGTGGAAAAGCCGAGTCGCGCCATTATTCCTGTCCTAGCTAGTGCGGCTGTCTCTGCCGTACTCATGCAAATGGGCGGAATCTTGACGTTGGTTTGCTTGGTTCCTATTGGAGTCATTGCCTTTAGCCGTAGCGTCAAATCCACATGGGCTTCCGTACTGTCCGCCGCGGCAATGCACTGCCTTATTCTATTGGGCATAGCGTTATTCATGCGGCAAGAGGACTTCCCTTATTCGGTTGCCGTGTTCCTGTGGAATTGTGTATCTATGACCCTTATGCTCTGCGTGTTCGCGTGGATAACTGCGCCGCCGATTCCAAGACCGTCAACTGCGTTCCGATTCATCATCGGCGGCGCGATCATTTGCGCGGTTTTCGCGGTCGGCTTCTATGCAATTTCCGGTATGGATGATCTTTACGCTATTATGACCGCGCAGATAAAGGCGCTTGATACAGACTTGGGCTTGGGAAGCCAATGGGATATTGCGGCAATGACGAGAAGCATCTTCGCGGCGACTGTCAGAGGAGGCGGTTTCGCGATAGCAGTTCTGTTTCTGTTTGCAAATCGTCAAATCGGCGCGGTGATAAGCGCCATAGTCGGCAAGAAGAAAGCGTCCAATAGCGGTGTGCTTCACTTCTTTGCGCCGCCCGCACTCGTGTGGGTGTTGTCGTTTTCGCTGTTGGCAGTGATTGTTTTTACAAAATTTATGCCCACGCAACCGCTTGAGATAGCCGCGTGGAATGTGGTAACGATGTGCGCCCTGCTCTATACCGCGCAGGGACTCGGTATCGTGGTATATTTTCTTTCCATACCCAAACGCTCGGTATGGTTCAGGATGGCTATGACATTCCTCATAGTCGTCATGGTAATGAGTCCGGGAATAAACGCAGTAGCCCTCGGTATTATCCTCTTGCTAGGAATCGCCGAAAACTGGGTAACGTTCCGGAATTTTGACAAGACGTCATCTACTCCGGTGATGTGATTTTAATTTTAGGAAGGGAAAGTTAAAGTAACTTTCCACTTTCTGTTTAAGGAGCTTGTTGTTATGAAAGTCATTTTGAATAAAGACCTCGCCAATCTAGGCGAGGAAGGCGATGTTAAGGATGTCGCCAAAGGCTATTTTAGGAATTATCTTTTCCCTCGCGGGATAGCGTTGCCTTACAACGAAAGCACGATCAAACTGTTTGAGTCGCGCAAAGAAGAAATTGCGGCGCGAAAAGAAGAGAAAAGCAAGGCGGCTCTGAGCGACAAAGAGAAGCTTGAGCAAGTGGAACTCGTTCTCACCATGCAAGCTGGAGGAAACGGAAAGCTCTATGGCGCGGTAACGAACCAGACGGTCGCGGATGAACTATTGAAACTCGGTTTCCGAATAGAACGGAAGCGTATAGAACTGCCCGGCAACACTTTCAAGAGTGTAGGCAAGTACAAGATCAGCGTCCGCCTCTATGAAGGTATGATTGCGGAGATTCCCCTTACCGTACAGGCTCAAGTGATAAAACCGCCTGAAACGAAATCTACGACTGAAAGAGGGCGGCGGCAACGCAGGACGTCGGCGCAAACTACGAAACCGACTCCTGTAACAGAAGCGGCGCCTCAAGTCGCTACCCCGGATCACGCGACTTGAACGACAAGATACCGCCACACGATGATTCAGCGGAACAGGCGACGTTAGGGGCTTTACTTCTCGATGCAGATGCCATAAGCGTCGCCCTTCAGTTCTTACGCCCTGAAGACTTCTACTCAAACGCCAATAAAGCCGTCTATGAAGCCATTCTTGGTTTGTTCAACAAAGGTGTGAAGGCGGACATACTTACTCTTACTGGGGAACTCAAACAGCTTGGCAAGCTTGAGGATGTAGGCGGGGCGGCTTATATTGCTTCTCTGACAAATGTGGTGCCGTCAAGCGCAAATGTTGAATATTATGTGCAGACGGTACAGAATCAATCCTTACGTAGGGCGCTACTTCGTGTGTCCAGCGAGATTATCACCCAATCATTTGACCAATCCTTTGAAGAACGCCTCATTTTAGAGGAAGCCCAGCAGAAACTTTTTGACTTAGGCGACAACCGACAGGCGTTTAAAGCGAAGAGTATGCATGATCTCGTGCCAGAAGTTATCGCCATCATTGAGCGGCTTCACCTTGCGAAAAAAGAGTACACAGGCGTTCCATCTGGTTTCGACGACCTCGACAAACTTACATCTGGTTTTCAGGCGTCTGAATTCATCGTTATTGGAGCGCGTCCTTCCATGGGGAAAACCGCTCTGGCGTTGAGTATGGCCGCAAATATTTCTATACAGAAAAAGATACCCGCCGCGTTTTTCACATTAGAAATGTCGGATATGTCTTT
>JAISCD010000091.1 GCA_031265825.1 Treponema sp.
AATTGGCTTTAAACATAATTAAATTACCTTTAAACATAATTGAATTGGCTCCAGACATAATTAAATTGGCTTTAAACATAATTGAATTGGCTCCAGACATAATTGAATTGGCTTTAAACATAATTGAATTGGCTCCAGACATAATTAGATTGGTATGGGTTAAAGCCCGTCCGCCGTTTGCGGGGACGCGCCGCGGCGAAAGACGCGGCACATGGTTGGGGGGTGGCGGAAGACCCCCGAAGGGGGTCTGGAGACAGGGGGGCGCACCACAAGGGCGACTGTGTGCCGCCCTCCGTTTAGGGAAAGACGCGCCCCCCTCTTACTTATGCGGGAGTCGCCTGCCTTGCGGCGGCGCACCCTTCGGGTGTTAAGATAAGTTCGAGAGGGGGATAAGTTTAGGAGCTTCGTTCTCGCCTTCTAATTTGGAAATTTCCTCTAACAATTCGCGGCTACGTCTGGAGAGTTTTTCCGGCGTTTTGACGATGAGTTTTATGTAGAGGTCTCCGAAGAAGTTGCCGGAAGGAACGCCTTCGTCGCGTATGCGGAGCATCTTTCCGTTCTGGCTTCCGGGCGGCACCTTGACTTTGATAGTCTTGCCATCCAGAGCGGGGACGCGGATTTCCGCGCCAAGAGCGGCTTGCGTTATGGAGATAGGCACAGCGCAGTAGAGATCGTGATCGTTGCGCTCGAAGTATTCGTGGGGCTTGACGTGGATGAATACATAAAGGTCGCCTGCGGGACCTCCATTCGCGCCTACGTTACCTTGTTTGGGGATGATGACTTTTTTACCGTTTTCCACACCCGCAGGAATAGTTACGGCGAGCTTCTGACGTTTCTTTTGGGCGCCCGTGCCGCTACATTCCTTGCAAGGATGTTCGTTGACATATCCCTCGCCACGACACGTAGGACAGGGAGACGCCATAGTAAAGAAACCCTGACTATGCCGCACTTGACCAGAACCTTTGCAATTAGGACAGAGCTTTTTGCTCGAACCATTAGCCGAGCCGCTTCCCTTACAAGATGTACACAGTTCGGTGTGGGTGTATTGAACTTCAACTTTAGCGCCAAAAACAGCGTCTTTGAACGGGATTTCCATGTCGTAGCGGAGATTTTCCCCCTGTCGTATACCGGAGCCTCCACGCCTTCCACTTCCTCCGCCCGTAAACATATCAAACACATCAGAGAAGCTAGAGAAGCCTGAAAAGTCTCCACCGAAGATGTCTTCAAATCCACGGAAAACCTGAGAGAAGTCCTGCCCTCCATTCATACCCTCAACTCCGGAAAACCCGAATTGGTCATAAGCGGCTCTCTTTTCGTCATCACCCAGCACTTCATAGGCACCGGTGGCTTCCTTAAATTTCTCTTCCGCTTCTTTGTTTCCGGGGTTTTTATCGGGATGGTACTGCACCGCCAATTTACGATACGCCTTTTTTATCTCGTCTTTTGTAGCATTTTTCTGCACGCCCAAGACTTCATAATAATCACGCTTTGCCATAATCACTATAATATAAGTATATGGACAAAGGAAGTCAATAGCGAGCCGATTCCAAAACTTGATTAGTTTCAGGACTATATCGTATATTCTGGCGGTGGATTGTCCGCGGCTAGGTGAAGCATCTTCAAAATATTCTTCCGCAAGTTGATGAAATCATCGTTATTTCTGTTTTTCTCGCCCGATAAGTCCACGTTGATCATGCTGGCGATACGACCAGGACGCGGCGTCATAACGACGATACGCTCACTCATATAAATCGCCTCGTCCACATCATGCGTTACCATAGCCATAGTAGCGCGTGTCTTGCGCCAAATATCAAGCAATTGATCTTGAAGCTCTATACGTTTGAAAGCATCCAGAGCGCCGAAAGGCTCGTCGAGAAGCAAAATCTCAGGCTCGTTTATCAATGAGCGGACAACGGCGACCCTTTGCGCCATACCGCCAGAGATCTCATGAGGATAGGCTTTCTCAAAGCCTTGCAAGCCGATCATGCTGGTATAATCCTTTATTAAATACTTCTTTTCCTTGTAGACGCCGCGCGCCTTCAATCCAACCGCGACGTTCTCATAGACCGTAGCCCAAGGAAAAAGAGTCGGCTGTTGAAAGACAAAACCTCTTTTTTCACTCGGACCAGTTATCTCATTTCCATTAATTGACAGTTTGCCTTTTTGCGGACAATCAAGCCCCGCTATGAGACGCAATAACGTCGTTTTCCCACAGCCAGAAGGTCCGATGAACGTGATAAATTCACCCTTCCGTATATCCAAACTCACGTCTTTTAGCGCGTCCAGCGGTTCACCGTCCGCATCACGGTAAATTCTGCTAACATTGTCAACAGCGATAAGTGTTTCTTTCATTTCAAAAGACCCCTTTGCCAACGGAGAACGCGGTTCCGTACCGCGCCGATAAGCATAAGGATAAGGGCGAATTCCACCGCGATGATGATGATTGCGCCATAAACTTTCGAGTAGATACCCCAGCCTTTCGCCCAGTTGATATAGAACCCTAACCCCGCCTTTGCGCCGACCATTTCTGAAACAATAAGCGTAGTAAAGGAAAAGGCGGTCGCCGTCGTCACGCCGATGAAAAGAGACGGCAAAGCATGGGGAATCGCCACACGGAACAGCAGAAATCGGTTGTCAGCGCCCAGAGTTTTCGCCGCTTCAAAATAAGATTTCGGTGTGGAATGGATGCCCTGCGCCGTCATGGACGAAACCGGAAACCACGATGAAATAACGATGAGAAAAACGCCCGTTGTGAAGCTATTCGGAAAGATCACCAGAGCTATAGGAAGCCAAGCCACCGCCGGAACAATCCCAGATACACGGATAACAGGCGATAGCCAATAGTCCCACTGACGCATCCAGCCAATGAGAGTACCTGTGGTAAGCCCTATAACCGCACCGGTAACCAGCCCTGCGAAGAAAAGCCTCAATGAATACAGGGCACTTATCGCCAAAAGATACCGATCTTCAAACATAACATTGATTATTTCTCCAATACTGGGGAAATAAGGCAGAGGTAAAAGACCGATCTTAGCGGTAAGCAGGTCCCATAGGGTAAGTACCATACCGCCCGTGAAGATGAACTGCGCCTTGTGGTAGAGCTTTTTACGGAACCCACTCCATTTTAAGGCAAAAAAATACATGAAAATAAGCGCAACTATAAAACCAATCAGCACAATGCGGTAAGCCCAAGGCTTAACAGTTTCAACAAATGGCACAAACACGTTTATAGCAAGGGCTAGTATGAAAGACCCGATTGCAGACCATAACCAGATTTCTGACTTAGGTTTCCAATACACCGTATCTCCTACGATTTTCGGATCCTCATACCATGCGGTTTTACGCGACTTCTGCGTTACCAACTATTCCTTCCTTATTTGGGTACTATGGCGAACACCCGGCTGGTGAAACCCGTTCCCTCTTTTATTTTAGGGAAGACGTCAAATACAATCGCACCGACAGGCGGTACCTGATCAAGGTTTTTAAGCAATTCAACATTAAGCTTACCACTATCGAGAACATAGTCTTCACCAATAAATCCAATGTTCGCTCCTGTAATGGAAGAGTCGGTATCAGGTGTTTCATGTCCCACGGCCGCGATATTACGCTCTTCGATCAGAAATTTCAGAGCTTCAATATCCCAACCCGGATAGTGGGATACGCCAGCGGCATCTTTATTCTCATAGTCTTCCACGTCGCGTTTTGACCAGTCGCTCCTGAACGCGACAAATGAGTTTGCCGGTATTTGACCATGTACCTTTTCAAAATCAAGAATATCCTGTCTTGTCAAGGTATAATCGGGATTAGCCGCAACAGCCGCCGATTTATCAATCACTACTAAGGGATAGGCAAATTCAAGCGGACCATAATCGTCCTGAAGCCGTCCTGACGGATCAAAATGTCCGGGAAAGTCAGTATGCGTACCATATTGCCCGGATAAGGTATATTGATATGCCAGAAAAACTCCATCGGTATTTTCAAATGTATAGAGCGGTTTCACGACAAGTGGATCAAATCCGTACCAGTGCGGCGTTTCAGGGCTTACCTCAAAACTCAAATCTACCCATCTATAATCGGATTGTAGTTTAACAAGCTCTTGCCATAAATCATTGTTTTCTTTCTTACCACTGGCAAACACAAGTACTGAGCTTGCCATAAGCATAGCAATTAATAAAAGCTTTTTCATATTTTACTCCTTTGCGCTTATGCGCAGTTACTAGTGAGCAACTAGGTATTGCTCACTAGTATTAGAACTGTTTCAAAACATTAGGTCTTTTGAACAGCTCAGCTCCGTCTATTTCTTCGCCGCTTCCAAGGCAAAGATATCCACATAGATATCATTCACGAACTCTTGTGGATCAAGATCCGCTGGTAGATACCCGATTTTGGATAAATGGTCAGCAAAATAGACAGCGTCTATCTTTGCCTTTTCATTAGCAACATGACCCGCGTGGTTGCCATAGGCGTAATTCCCCAGAAGGCGTGTAACTAGGGATACATCGTCGGTGGCGACTTTTTTTTCTGAAACCAGTAACTGCGCCGCTTCGGCGGGATTTGCGCCAATCCATGCAACCGCTTTATGATAAGCACGGAGGACCGCCGCTATCGCGGACGGATTCTCCTCGATTAACTTACCGGAGGCAAACAAGAAACAGCAAGCTTTTCCGGCGAACAGTGGGTGGTCGCTAATGTCAAGTAAGGTACGGTAATCACCCGTCAGTTCCGCGATTGTAGCAAATGGATCCCACGAAGCCGCGACATCGGCTTCGCCCTTATCTACAGCTTGGAAGATCTGGTCAGATGGGAAGGGCAACCAAGTGATTTCTGTTTGTGGGTCTATACCTACGCTTCCAACCGCGACAGAAGCGACCGACATGGGTGTACCGCCGATTTCGTCAACCGCGATACGTTTACCACGCAGATCTGCCAATGTGGTTATGGACGAATCTTTTGGAGCGAGTATTTTAATACATCCTTCATGCAAACCTCCAATAAGCTTTACGTCAATGCCATTGTAAACAGATGGGAAGAACTGGAAGTCTCCGTTGATAACCGGCATTTTCCCTGCGGCAAGTGCGGCGCGACTAGTCTCGAATGTGGTACCACTGACCAACGTGATTTTAACGCCTTCTTCATCAAAGAAACCCTTCAATACGGCGATGGAAACTGGTGAACCACAGGTTGAGCCAGAATAGGCAATCTCATATTCTCCCATTGGGTACTGACTAGATTTTGCTTTCTGGCAAGAGAAAATCAGCAACGGCAATATACCACAAGCCATTATTAATATGATACGTTTCATTGTATCCTCCTTATATTGATAGTTATCCTATCAATATACTAATAATTATAACAAAGAATAATTTTTTTGTCAAGTGAATCTTTAAATTTTTTCCGGAAAAAGTTAAAACAACATATTCATTAGTATACCTGTCTCCTACATCTTTAAAATAGCTAGCATCGCTAGTTCGAGCCCGTACAATTTCACAATAATGTTGAATATTGGTACTTCATTATTATTAGCTGAACTAAAATCTGTGAATTTTCTTTCATATTTCTTGTGCTATCCTCTTGCCAAAGACTCGTAAATCATTTATTATTATTAGTTACTGATATATGGAGAAAAATGAATAATCAAAGTTTACTACTTTCTTCAAGTCCACATATAGCTTCACCGGTGAATTCCGCGCAACTCATGCGAAATATGCTTATAGCACTCGCGCCGGTATCTTTGTTTGGCATCATTATATTTGGACTAACGGCTCTTATAAATATAGTTGTCTCGATAGGCGTGGCGGTCGGGGCGGAAGTACTTTTTCGGTTCGCCACAAAACAGGATGTCCGCGTAAAAGACTTGTCCGCGGTCGTTAGCGGCTTGCTCTTGGCGCTGGTTCTGCCACCCGGTATCCCGTTCTGGATGACCGCACTCGGTGCAATATTTGCCGTCGTTGTTGCCAAGGAATTCTTCGGTGGATTGGGCGCAAACGTATTCAATCCTGCGTTGACAGGGCGCGCCTTCCTCCTAATGAGTTTCCCAGTCGCTATGACTACATGGAACAAACCTACAAACATGGCTGGTTTCGCCTCGTCTTTGATGGATGCGGTAACAACTGCTACACCGCTTGGTGCGATGAAGATGGGTGCGGATATGGGTGCAACTGTCAACGGCGATGTGGTTATGGACGGAGTTTCAGAGGCGCTGTTGGCGGCGGATCTTCCCAACAACTGGGGCGACTTAGTAACGACTCTATTCTGGGGCAACCACGGTGGATGTATCGGCGAAACCTCCATTCTGTTGATTTTGGTAGGTGCGATATTCCTTCTCGTTACCAAAACTATAGACTGGCGCGCTCCTGTTGGTATGCTCGGTGCGGTTGTCGTTATGTCTCTGTGTCTAGGGCTTGATCCGATCATCGGCGTTTTAGGAGGAGGCGTACTTTTCGGTGCAGTCTTCATGGCGACCGATTACACGACCGCGCCTGTCACCGCCAAAGGCAAGTTCGTTTTCGGTGTGGGAGCAGGCATCATCATAGTGTTGATACGCAAATGGGGAGCCTTTCCAGAGGGCGTCACCTATGGTTTGCTCATCATGAACGCCGTAACGCCCTTCCTCAACCGTCTCCTATCGCGGAAATACGGGTTTGTCAAAAACAGAGAGGGTAGTAAATAATGAAAAATATGTTGAAACTCGGTTGTACACTCGCTCTTTACGCGACTGCGGCATGCCTGGGCTTGGCTTTTGTTTATAGCGGCACGAAAACGATCATCGAAGAGCGGCAGGAGGCTAACTTAGAGGCGGCTCTGTCAGAGCTTTTCTCTGGAATGGATGGATTTTCCGACATTACGGTGGAAGTGAAAAGCCCTTCAGACGCCGTCATCTTCCAAACCGTCTATGAAGTGAAAAAAACGGGGACGGTTCTGGGGCTTGCGATTCAGGCGACAGGTCCTAGCTATGGGGGACCTATTAAAGTCTTAACAGGCGTGGACGTGGATGGGAAAATCACCCGAGTCAAAATCTTGGAACACGCCGATACCCCGGGTTTAGGCGCAAATGCGGCTTCGTCCACCTACTATGTAGATAAAGCGAAAAAAATCACCTTCGCTGGACAGTTTTCCAACAAGTCTGCGTCAGATCCTTTTGAAGTGAAAAAAGACGTTGTCGCTATAACAGCCTCGACTATTACGAGCCGCGGCGTCGCCAACGTGGTTAGGGCTTCGGCAGACGCGGCAACGGCGTATTTGAAATAAGGAGGAACGGGTTGGGGAGTTGAGAATGCGGGATTTAACTTTCAAACCTCGATTCTCAACTCTATCCCCCCTAAACAATATGAAACAATTTATGAGAATATTCACAAACGGCTTGGTAAACGAAAATCCGCTTTTGACTTTGATGATTGGGCTATGTTCGTCCCTTGCGGTTACGACGGCGATACAGAACGGTATCGGTATGGGGCTGTCTATGACCTTTGTCTTGCTCATGTCGGAAGTGGTTATCAGCCTTTTTCGTAAACTCATACCTGACTCGGTGCGTATCCCTGTCTTCATTATCGTCATAGCGGCGTTCACCACCATCATAGACTATGTATTGAAAGCGTGGTTTCCAGATTTATCCGAAGCGATGGGCGTGTTTATCCCGCTTATCGTGGTGAACTGTATCATCATGGGACGGGTGGAAGGTTTCGCGTCCAAACAGTCGCTTTCCGCGGTGATACCAGATGCTCTGGGCATGGGACTCGGTTACACGTGGGTGCTTGCGGGCATTTCGGTTGTCAGGGAACTTTTGGGAAGCGGCGCTATTTTGGGCTTCCAAGTCTTGCCAGATTCCATACAACCCATTCTGTTTTTCACCCTGCCGCCGGGCGGCTTCTTCGTGTTTGCCCTATTTATCAGCCTCAACCTCTTTCTGAAACGCCGCATGAATACGAAAGCGACCGAACCTACAAGCCATTGTTGCTAAATCTGGAGGCGATCTACCAAGTGTACTATGTGGATCGCTTCCTATAGAGCGCCCCAAATCCCGATTAGTTCATCCTTCCATTTTAATTTATTGGTTAAATATCCTATGTCATTCATTTTATAATTTAGTTTTATCGCCGCTTCTTTATAAGCCCTTGATTGATCAATGTTTTTATTTTTCATATTTATAATAGCCAAACCCGCCACGCTTTCCGCCTTTAAGCTTTGATTATCGAGATTTAACGCTATGCCTTTCTTAAAATATTCTTCTGAGAGACTATACGCCCCCTTCTCAAAATATAAAAAACCAAGATTGTTATAAGGTTCGGCAAACCTATGATTCAATATTATTGCCCTCTTAAAGGAATTTTCCGCCTTCTCATAGGCAGATAAATGGTAATAGACGATACCCAAATTATTGTAAAGATCAGGATTATTTTCGTCTATTTTCTCCGCCTCTTTTAAATAATTCAGCGCCGTCTCAAAATTGTTTCCTTCATCGTATACATAAGCCAAAGAAATATAGGCGAATTGATATTTTTCGTCCTCGTCAATAGCTTTTTTGAAATAATAAATTGCGTTATGAAAATCTCCGGAATAATAATAAAACCATCCTACCGAATTATACATTGTTGGTTTTTCAGTAAATGGAATTACCGGGCGAATTAACTCATACTCTTTTTCGGAAACCCAACTTTCATACGCCACATTATAATTCTTTTTGGCAACTTCGTAATCGGTGTTTGAAATAAATGACAGATGGAAATATTTCATAGCGTTGATATAATCATTTTCCTGAAAATAAGCGACGCCAATATTATTCAACACTTCATAATTATTTTCATGTTCCGCTAAAGTAATATTAAAATAATCTATTGCTATCCTGTTCATATTTAATTTCAAATAACATAACCCATACAGATATGCCAATTCATTTTGATAATTGGCATAGTGTCTATTTAACAACCTGATTGCTTGCTCATAATCTCCTAGAATATAATAATTTGTCAAAATATACTCTATATTGGATTCATAAGATAAATCTTGAGCGAAAATTAAATACCCGTTATTTACGAAGTTGACAGTCAATAATGTCGTTAAAATGAAATATTTTACTTTTGTCATTGTGTATCCTCCTATTTATTTTTATATTTTCATTATCGTATACTAGGTTGATTTGTTTAAGCATCTTTTTGTTAAATTATTTTTCTCAATAGATTACAAAAGACTTTAGAATGGTATTTCGTATAACATGAAAGTAAACGCCAACGCCCTGTTCCTCTGTAGAGAAGATTTTTTCCTTATGAAAGATGGTTCATTCCTTATGAGGAAAATCTTTGCCCTTCGGAGAGCAGTTTTTTTCCCTTATGAGAGATAATTTTGCCGACATGTCGGGAGGTTTTGCCGACATGTCGGGAGACTTTGCCGACACGTCGGGAGGTTTTGCCGACATGTCGGAGACTTTTGCCGACACGTCGGGAGACTTTGCCGACACGTCGGCAAAGTCTTTTCTCCGAATGGTATCTCATGTTAAGCGCAAAAAACGCGGGAGGGCTATGAAGGCAGTAACGAGGGAAAAGGGCGTTACAGGGGCGGGAGTCCCCGTAGATTGTATATTCAGGATTGGCTAATTTTTCGTGGGATGAATAATGAAGAGGAAATTGGCGGGATTACTACCCGCGCCGCTCGCCAAGAGTCGCAACCAGCGCGGCAGTCGTCGGCGTTAGTCGCCTATCAGCGCGTCCAAGTCTATTTCCACCGCGACGCACGGCACCGTAACGCCCCAGTTCTCAAGCACTTGAGGATGAATTTCACCGAAAGCGCCGATCTTCGCGCCCTTAAACAACACGTTTGCAGACCGACCCGCGATGAAATGAGGAATGTTAGAAGGCTCAACCGCGTATTCGCGGGAAAGATAGTAGAAAAGCGTCTGAATCTGCGCGGAAACCATGTTGAAGTTAGCGTCCTTGTCCGCGGTGAGGAAACCAAGGAATTGCCGTGTGCTTGTGCCGTAGTTCTCCGCGGGATTTTGGAAAGCGACCTTACCTATTTCAAAAATACGATGCGGAAAAACCGCGTTGCCAGAGGTGGATTCGCTTATCAAAAGAGAAGCTAAAACCGAATCGCGCACATATTCATAGTTTTCAGTCATTGGATTGGCGATCTTGATGATTTTCGCGCCGTCTCCTAACATTCTGTCAACAAAGTCTCTTTTGGATCCGAGGTAGTTGAACACCATTTCTTGATAGCCCATGCCTACAAGGATTTCTTTCACTTTGCGGCTGAAGATCGTTATGGGCGACAGGCGTCCGATGGTGAACTCGCTCGGACGGTCGGGCGCAAAAGTTGACAACCCCCTGCCAATCATCACGTCTTCGACAATATCGGCGGCGTGGAGAAAGTCGTTGCGATATTCTGGCGGGAACGCGAGGATACCCTGTCCGGCAGTAGTTTCACCCTGCTCGACGCCGATTACCCTTTCTGCGTTGACGCCCATCTTGGCAAGCGCGGCAATACATTGGTCCACGCTTAACTCTTCACCTAAGAACTTCTCCACTCGCGCCAATGAACAGAATACCGGTCTCTGGAAGTAGAAAGGCGTGGTGATTTCTTTGCCATAGGGCGTGTCGTATTCATACTCCACCTTCACCGGCTTGATGGTGTAGCCTTGATCTGCGAGGTCGCAAGCCATGATGGACGCGGATAAGGTAACGCACTCGAAGTCCGTGCCGGTCAATTCGATGAATAAATCCGTGTCCCCGACCTGCACCGCGCCCAAGTCCGCCGAGTTGATGATAGGCGGATAAGAAAGAATGGCGCCCTTTGAGTCGACGAGCAGGGGGTGAAGGGGTTCATGTTCCTGAATAAAACCATACTCCTTGCCCTTAGGGTGCTGTTTCAATATTTCACGCAAGGTAAGGGGAACGTCCCACTGGAGCGGCGTAAAGGAGACCGAGTCAGGATCGACGCCTTTATAGATGATAGGCCACTGAATTATGGCGATGCGGTAAAGCCCCATTGACACGGTGCGCCGTTTCCTGCCGAAGTTCCACGCTAGTTTTTCTTGCGTCTGAATCATATCGCGCAAGGACGCATCGGTAACGGCTTTGCCGCTGGCGATGAAACCAGCGAGAAAGGGGCGTACTTTTCGCACGGACTCTCGGACTTTCACCACGCGCGTCGCCTTTCGCGCAAAGAAGGGGTATTCATTCTGTTTACCGCCATAGTACACGCGGAGCTGGCGGGCGCACCCGGCTGTTCCCCATAAGTCCGGGCGATTCGTATCGTTCAGTTCGATTTTCAAGACCCGCTCGCTCGCGGGAACCCCTTCGGCGTCTACTGCGTCCAATTCCGCCTTGGCGCAGGCGAGCGCGGCTTCAAGACCTTCTTTCGCGTCCCATTTGCGTCCCACGAGAGAATAAAACAGTTCTTCATTTACTTCGATCTTTGGCATATTTGTTCCTTTATTTTATAGAGTATAATAAATCTCGGCGAAAAGGTGAAGGGGGCGAAGCAGAGGTTCATGTGGTGCCAGACACCTTTGACGGTGTGGTACTATTAGACGACTTCTTAATGGATTGTGGTGGACAGACTTTGCGGAGCCTACTCATCCGTATTTGAGATGAGCTTATACGGGTAGACGGGCGAGGATAGAGGATACGAAACGAATGACGATACCGCCGAGGAGCCAAACGCCTCCAAACGCCGCAAGAGCGGCGATGATTTGCATCTTGAAATCCGCGTTCCGAGTGGGAAAGAAAAGGTGGCTTGTCTTATAGATGACCGGACTGCTTATGGCGTCAATGATCCGCCAGAAAGAACTGAAAGTATTTCGATTAGTGAGAAAGGCAAAAAGACGAAGCGCTAGAATGACAACGATAAAGCCGAGAATAAAGGCGGCCGCTGACCAAAACGCTCCTAGTAACAGGGCGAGAATGACGCCGACACTTATAAAGCCAAAGCTGGCTAATCGCATAAATACGCTGTTAAGTACCGACAAGACAGCCATTGCCGCAATAGGCGAAAGATCAAGGAACCCGCCGACTTGCAATCCTAGCTTACGGAACCATCTTAGGTACGGATCCGTTATGGCGCAGAGTATTGCTTCGGCTTTGCCAAGATTAAGTCCGCTGAACCATGTCAACAGAATTCTTACAAAGATGAGAAGCAGATAGATATTTGTTAATGATGATAAAAAAGTGAATATTAAACGCATTTCTCTTTTGGTTGAATCGAGAATAGGAAGTAGGTTTTTATCCTTTTACATTGCTTGAAACCATCAAACGCCGTTTATTATCTTAACCTGACTCCCTATTCCCAATTCTCTAAATTAGTAGTCCATTCCCATACCGCCACCGGGGGGCATGGCGGGGGCTTCCTTCTTTTCCGGGATGTCCGTTATCGCACATTCGGTAGTGAGAAGGAGACTCGCAATAGACGCCGCGTTTTGCAGAGCGGAACGTGTAACCTTCGCCGGGTCTATGATACCCGCGCCGACCATATCAACCCACGCCATCTTTGCCGCATCAAAGCCGATACCCTTGCGAGAGCTCTTTGCTTTTTCCGCGATGACCGCGCCGTCAAGTCCTGCGTTTTCCGCTATTTGGCGAATTGGCTCTTCCAGAGCACGTTTTACAATCTTGAAACCAACTTTTTCGTCGTCAACAAGCTTTCTGACATCAGTCTTTTCGAGCGCGAGAACTGCCTGAATGAGGGCGAGTCCGCCACCCGGCACGATGCCTTCGGCGAGTGCGGCTCGTGTCGCAGATAGAGCGTCTTCCACGCGGTGCTTCTTCTCTTTCAGCTCCACTTCAGTCGCCGCGCCTACGTTGATGACTGCTACGCCGCCCGCGAGTTTAGCGAGCCGTTCCTGCAATTTCTCACGGTCATAGTCGCTGGTGGTGTCTTCAATCTGCGCCTTTATCTGTGCAATGCGGTCCTTGATGTCTTTTTCAGCGCCGCCGCCATTGATAACGGTCGTGTTATCTTTGTCAATCTTAATGGTCTTTGCACGTCCAAGTTGACTGAGATCCGTGTTTTCAAGTTTCAGTCCAAGTTCTTCGGTGATGACCTGTCCACCCGTCAGAACGGCGATGTCTTCGAGCATAGCCTTGCGTCTGTCCCCGAAACCGGGCGCTTTCACGGCGCAGGTGCGGAGGGTTCCACGCAGACTGTTCAAAACGAGCGTGGAGAGAGCTTCGCCATCAATGTCCTCGGCGATGATAAGGAGGGGTTTGCCAGACTGCGCTACTTTTTCGAGCAAAGGCAAAATATCCTTCATCGTAGAGATTTTCTTGTCGTGAATGAGAATGAAAGCGTCTTCGTAGACACTGGTCATAGTGTCGCGATCAGTAACAAAATACGCGGAAATATAGCCGCGATCGAACTGCATACCTTCAACAAAGTCAATGGTAGTGGACATTGTTTTGGACTCTTCAACGGTGATAACGCCATCTTTTCCGACTTTTTCCATCGCGTCCGCGATAGTAGAACCGATTTCTAAGTCGTTGTTGGCAGAAACTGAAGCCACATGAGTGATTTCCTCTTTTTCGTTGATGTTTTTCGAGTTTTTCTTGATTTCCTCAACCGCAATTTCAACAGCTTTATCGATACCGCGCTTAAGTTCGATGGGGGTCATACCAGCCGCGACCGCCTTCAGTCCTTCTTTTACCATAGAATACGCCAAAACTGTAGCGGTCGTGGTGCCGTCACCCGCCAAGTCGTTGGTTTTCGTCGCAACTTCTTTCAGAAGTTGCGCTCCCATATTTTCATAGGGGTCCACAAGCTCGATCTCTTTCGCCACCGAAACGCCGTCTTTGGTGATGGTGGGCGCACCAAATTTCTTGTCCAAGAGCACATTGCGCCCTTTTGGTCCGAGTGTTACCTTAACGGCTTTGGACATTTGCTCAACGCCGTCAAGCAGTTTGCGCCGGGCGTCTTCGCTGAACAGCAACTGTTTTGCCATGTTTTTCTCCTCTTTACTCATATCAAACGTGAAAATAAATTCACGCCTGAATTAGTTTTTAAACCCGCACAGGGTTATAATTAATATTTTGTGCATATAACATACTAAAAACAATACAAAACGGCAAGGGATTTTTTTCTTTTTTGCTGGCGTTACGCAAAGTTTGATAGAGTAACAAGCAAAGTTCGGCGGAAGCAGGAAACACTCTGTACCCCCACTTGTTATATACCTGACTAAAATATCAAACGGGATCGAAGTAAATGTAGATGTACCCATTGTATATTGTCTATCAGAAATGTCTTTCTATCCTCGAAAAAATCGCTTCTTGATCTAGTAAGATCAGAACTTCGTACGGGTCTCCGCAAAGTTCGTACACCTCTCCGCAAAGTTCGTACACCTCTCCGCAAAGTTCGTACAGGTCTCCGCAAAGTTCGTACACCTCTCCGCAAAGTTCGTACAGGTCTCCGCAAAGTTCGTACACCTCTCCGTAAAGTTCGTACAGGTCTCCGCAAAGTTCGTACGGGTCTCCGCAAAGTTCGTACGGGTCTCCGGAAACTTCGTACAGGTGTACCAAAAGCTGATTTCCTGCATAACGCGCCATTTCGTGGCGAAAAACCGACCGCGACATTCTTCTTGAAAGAAGACGCTACGGCTGTTTCGCCTAAAACTGTCTGACTGTTCTTCGTTGCTTCTGGGGGTCATAACCTGTCTCTCGCAAATACATTTCTTGAAGTTATTTCAATTCACCCCGTAAAAAGGTGGAGCAGAACAAGATGCCTTTAAACACACCGCGTGTGAACACCCGAAGGGTGCGGGTATATGTGCAGGTATAATTGCGTAATTTAATAGCATTATTACGATACCTCGCAGAGGACTTTAACAATTTTGCAAATTTGATTATGATACTCCCTTATGAATAAACTTATTATAAAAGGCGCCCGCGAACACAATCTCAAGAATATAGATGTCGAACTACCGCGGGACAAACTCATAGTTATATCAGGACTTTCAGGATCAGGGAAAAGCTCGCTCGCATTTGATACCATATTTGCCGAAGGACAACGTCGGTATGTGGAAAGCCTCTCTACATACGCACGGCAATTCTTGGGTCATATGGATAAACCCGACCTCGATTACATAGAAGGACTGTCGCCCGCCATCGCCATAGAACAGAAAACCACGCACCGAAACCCTCGCTCAATAGTAGGGACAGTCACCGAAATTTACGACTATTACCGCCTCCTCTACGCAAGAATCGGCGTACCGCATTGCCCCAAGTGCGGAAAGGAGATAAAAGAGCAGACTGTAGATCAAATCATAGATGCGATAATGGCGACGGAAGAAGGCAGTCGTATTCATTTGCTGGCTCCTCTCATTAGAGGTAGGAAGGGAGAACATCAAAAAGTCATTGAGGATGCGAGAAAGGCAGGCTATGCCCGAATTCGTATAGACGGTGTCTTGATAAGTTTAGATGATGAACAGCCAATTGAACTCGACAAACAGAAAAAGCATACGATTGAAGTCGTGATTGACCGACTCATCATAAGAGCGAGTGCGCGTCCGCGGCTTGCCGAATCCGTTGAAGCGGCTCTCGGTATGTCAGACGGACTCCTCCTCGTTCTGGTGAACAAAGATAGCGCACATCATACGCCTAAAGAACATTTCTTTTCCCAAAGAAGCTCGTGTCCAGATTGTAACATCTCAATCCCTGAATTACAGCCTCGACTCTTTTCATTCAACAATCCTTTCGGCGCGTGTCCAGACTGCGCTGGACTCGGAGCGAATCTTGAATTTGACGTTGACCTTGTGATACCCAATCGCAACCTTTCTTTTAACCAAGGAGGTATCATCCCTTATCACCCAGATGCCGCGTGGAACCGAAGCCGCTTAGAGGGACTCGCCAAACATTTCAAGTTCGAGCTTTCAACGCCTCTCAAGGACCTTTCAAAAGAGGCGATTAAAGCTATCCTGTATGGTACAACCGAAAAAATAGGCATACGTTATGAAAACCGCGATAAGACAGGACGTTTTGAATACAATATCACGTTTCCCGGCGTTCTCGGAGATCTCAAACACCGTTATATGGAGACCCAATCCGAGGAGGTCAAGGATTGGCTTGAAAAATTCATGAGCCATCGCTACTGTAAATCATGTGGCGGTAAACGTCTCAAGCCTGAAGCATTGTCAGTAACGATTAACGGCAAGAACATCTGGGAACTCAACAGCCTTTCAGTCGCAGATTCCATCGAATTCTTCAAGAATATTCTATTAAATGAAAGCGAGAGGCAAATATCCGAGCAAATTCTCAAAGAGATTAACGCGCGGCTCGGCTTCATGAAGAACGTAGGGCTTGATTATCTATCGCTTGAACGCAAGGTTGCGACTCTTTCTGGTGGAGAGGCGCAACGTATACGACTCGCTACGCAAATCGGTTCTAGTTTGGTCGGGGTGCTTTACATCCTCGATGAGCCGAGTATAGGCTTACACCAGCGGGATAATCAGCAACTTATAGACACGCTTTTGTATTTACGCAACTTGGGCAATACGCTCATCGTCGTAGAGCATGACGAACAGACGCTCCGCACTGCGGATTATATCGTGGATTTGGGACCAGGCGCTGGTATTCACGGGGGAAATATTGTGGCTCAAGGTACGCCAGAGGAGGTGTCGCAGATTGGGGAAAGCCTTACAGGGCAGTATTTGGCGGGAACGCTCAAGATTAACATTCCCCAAAAGCGGCGCAAGGGCAATGGGTCTTCCATCAAGCTGAAGGGCGCATCAGAGCATAACCTAAAAAACATCAGTATTGAAATTCCCGTTGGTACATTTACCTGCATCACGGGCGTGTCTGGATCAGGTAAATCTACTTTGCTCCAAAATGTGCTTGTACCTGCTCTGTCAAACCACATCTACCACACCGCTCGGTCTGAAGGCACTTATAAATCCCTCGAAGGCGCGGAGAATATCGACAAGATGATTGATATTGACCAGAGTCCCATCGGCAGAACTCCACGCTCCAATCCTGCGACTTACGTGGGCGTATTTACGGGTATCCGCGATCTTTTCGCCAGCCTGCCTGAATCCAAGATGCGCGGGTACAAGCCCGGACGGTTCAGTTTCAACGTGAAGGGCGGTAGGTGCGAACATTGTCAGGGCGATGGTACAATTAAGATAGAGATGAACTTCCTCCCTGACGTTTACATCACGTGCGACGTGTGCGGTGGAGCGCGTTTCAACAAAGAGACGTTGGAAATACGATTCAAAGGCAAGAACATTGCCGACGTCTTGGATATGACTATCAAAGAAGCCGCGGATTTCTTCTGTTTTATTCCGGCTATTGCCCATAAACTAAAGACGTTGTTGTCCGTGGGGCTGGGCTACGTGAAGCTTGGTCAGTCTGCTCTTACTCTTTCTGGTGGAGAAGCGCAGAGGGTCAAATTGGCGCTTGAATTGTCCAAGCGATCTACTGGAAAGACGTTTTACGTGCTTGACGAGCCGACTACAGGCTTGCACTTCGCTGATGTGAAACAGCTTATGGCTGTGATTCAGCGTCTTGTTGACCAGGGCAACACGGTTGTGATAATTGAACACAATCTGGACGTGCTTTCACAGGCTGACTGGCTTATTGACCTTGGACCCGAAGGTGGCGACAAAGGCGGCAAAGTGGTCGTTATGGGTACGCCAGAAAAAGTGGCAAAGTGCGAGAAGTCTTATACAGGGCAATATTTGAAACCACTATTGCAGAAACAGAAGGGAAAATAAACACGTCAGGCACGCCTGTTCAGGCACGCCTGTTTAACATCTTCACACGGGGCGAAGTGTGAAAGGTGGCGCCGCTGTCCCCGTCTTGACGGAACCACGCTTGTCCACAAGCGGGGTTCCTACGCAAAGTATGAAAGATGGGGTACCCCGCTGACCCTATTCAATACTAAAGTGTCAGACATAACCCGTTTAACTAAATAAGTAATAAATAAAGAAGGGGGGCGCGTCTTTCCCTAAACGGAGGTTGGCACACAGGCGTCCTTGTGGTGCGCCCCCCTCCGCTCCAGACCGCTTGCGCGGTCTTCCGCTACCCCCCAAAACCACCCAACCTAGACTACACCCCTGATCTAGCCTAGACTACACCCTTGATCCGACCTAGACTACACCCCTGATCCAGCCTAGACTATGGTCGTGTTCCAGCCTAGACTATGGTCGTGTTCCAGCCTAGACTACGCCCCTGATCCAGCCTAGACTATGGTCGTGATCTAGCCTAGACTATGCCCCTGATCCAGCCTAGGCGAGGGGCGCGTTCTAGCCTAGGCGAGGGGCGCATTCCAGCCTAGACGAAAGACAACGTCCTGCCTAGACGGAAGACAGCGTCTCGCCTAGACGAAGGGCTTCGTCCTGCCTAGACGAAGGGCAGCGTCTCGCCTAGACGAAGGGCAGCGTCTCGCCTAGACGAGGGACAGCGTCTCGCCTAGACGAAGGGCAGCGTCTCGCCTAGACGAAGGGCAGCGTCTCGCCTAGACGAAGGGCAGCGTCTCGCCTAGACGAGGGACAGCGTCCAGCCTAGACGAGGGACAGCGTCTCGCCCAGACGAGGGACAGCACTCAGCCTCGGCGAAGGTCTTGTTCCATCCTAGGCGAAGGTCGTGATCCACACTAGACGAGGGTCGCTGTCTAGCCCAGACGAGGGAAAGCGTC
>JAISCD010000117.1 GCA_031265825.1 Treponema sp.
TGCATTATTTGCGATAAATTACCGTCCTTACCCGGTTTTATCGATAAATGGACGTGATTTCCCATGATACAGAAATCCAATAGCTGAAAATTGAACTTCAGCTTCGCCTTTTTGATGAACGAAAGTAAGAGCTTCTTGAATCGGGGATCAAGAAGAATCATGTCATCATGGTCAATTTTCGACGTAACATGGTACGTCGCTCCGTATTGGAGTCTTCGTAAGCTTCTCATACCTATACTATGGTCTTGTCGTGGAAATTGCTTTGTGTTTGACATCGTTTTTTATGAATTTGTTAGACGACTTTCTGGGTGTCTGGCACCAACGTCCCAAACTAGTCAGTCCTTCTGGGTGTCTGGCACCACGTCCCAAACTAGTCAGCCCTTCTGGGTGTCTGGCACCAAACGTCCCACTATTCAGCCGCCCGTTCTACGAGTCCCGCCTTCACCGGATTCTCACAAAAGTGCCAGACATCATTTAATCGCGCAGGCGTTGTAACAAGGAGTCTTTATCAAAGATGGGTTTGAGGATACACACGTCAGGGTCTACGTTTTCGCCCGCGATGCGGACTTCCCAGTGAAGATGCGGACCCGTAGCAAGCCCCGTCATGCCAGACTCGCCCAGCATACCGCCCCGCGTAACAAAAGCGCCTTCCTCAACATCGCGGCGGCTCAAGTGGTAGTAGAGAGAATATACGCCGGGGAGATGTTCCACGACGATGGATTCGCCGGTCGCCTCGCGGAACGCGGACAAAACCACCCTACCGGGCGCACAGGCGTAAACCGGCGTTCCTGTAGGGACTCCGTAATCAACACCCGCGTGGATCGCCGTATCGGAGCCGCCGCCGCTGTACCGATAGACGCGGCGATCCCCAAAGAAACTCGTGCGCCGCGTAGACGCTACGGGCCGCGAAAAACTCATCCCCTCCGCATAAAAAGAGTCGTCGGTACGTGCCAGAATAGCCCATAGCCACTGCGCCTCTTCGGTCTTCTTCCGAGATGGCACGCTACGGATTTCCGTGTTGCGCTCGTCAAGAAAGATAACTTCCGAGACAAAATCCCGTTCCATGATGGTAACCGCGACTTCTCCCAGAAGTCCGTGGTCGTTCTCGATTCTAATCGTGGCGGTTCCGCTCTTCATCGTGCTCGGCGCGGCTAAAATCGCGGCTTTAACAAGGTTGCCCTGTGCAAACTCCCGCGGCTGTATATCAAAAAGCCGCGCCTCGCCGACGATCCCTTGAGCGGCGGTCGCTAGCTTGGCGACAAGCCCCTGCCCGTTCGCTCCCTCAACCGCGATGCTCAAGGGATAACCCGGCTTGAGAGTGTCAGGCATGACGACTATACGCAGGGAATACGCCGGAATGGAGAGAGATAACAGAAAAAGTAAAAGACAAGATCGCTGAATAAGCCGCGCCCCCTTCTTAATGTTGAACAGGCTCCGCCTGTCTCTTGAAACAACGCCCCTTGGGAAGTTTTTGAACAGGCTTGCTTGCAAGCGTAGCCCGCGCCGCCATAAGGCGGTTGCGTAAACAATCCTGTTATACGCCGTTTTTTTTAGCCAATTTAACCATGTTTTAAGCCAATTCAATTATGTATTTAGGTAATTTAATTATGTTTAAAGCCAATTCAATTATGTTTAAAGCCAATTTAATTATGTCTGGAGCCAATTCAACTATGTTTAAAGCCAATTCAATTATGTCTGGAGCCAATTCAATTACCTAAATAGGTAATTAAGTGTATGAAAAAGTAGACATATTTGGCTTCATTCCTTCGTAAACGTAACCCGCGCCTGATTGTTACTTGTACTCGTGGGCTTGGCAGTATATTAACGACGTATTGCCTTCGCCCGATTGAATACTGTCGTCCTCCTTTAACCGCAAGGTGCCAGACACCGCCTTTATCCAAACTTGTTTGGGTGCCAGACACCGCCTTCTGACAGTAAACAGGTTCTTTTCGTACAGCGCCCATTGTGAAGTCGTCTAACACGCCTCGCGTACGGACAACTCGCAGGCTCCGCTTGTTTACAAGCGTAGCCGTCAAGACGGGGTCAGCGGCGCTCCCTTTCAGACACCGCCCCGTGTGAAGTCGTCTAACACCCGAAGGGTGTGCAAGCGTAACCGTCAAGACGGGGTCAGCGGGTCCCCCTTTCGTACAACACCCATTGCGAAGTATTTAAACAGGCTGCGCCTGACGCAAATCCCGAATCTCTAGTTGAGGAATCTCTACGCCCTTGTAGAAATTCCTGATCACCTTGAATACAAGGTCAACTTTGTCGCGGCGGTCGAAATCCTTCTGCACACGGCTCGCCGCGTTCCAAAAAAGAGCAGTCCACCTGTTCTTGCCCGTGTCTATCGTGAGCTTCACATGATTCGCCCCGTTTTTACCCATGAAGACAATATCTCGGACAGTCGCGCCCCGCGCCAGAAAGGTTAATTGGTCGTTTTGCGAGCCATAGGGACCTCCGTAAGGCTCGAATAGATCGACGACTTTCATAATATCAGGATTCAAGTACGACAAGGGAAGTTCCGCGTCAATAGCGATAGTTTCTTCAACCTTTTCCGCGACATCTATCAACGGGACGATTTTTTGCTTGAGCCTTTCCAAGAAAGGTTCCCAATTCTCGACACGCATACTGAAACCCGCCGCATAATCATGCCCGCCCTTGTCAATGAATAGTTCAGCGCACTCCTCCAGAATCGGCGTGAGAATGAAGTCAGGATTGTCCCGCATATTCGAGCGGAGAGAACCCGTAACGATGTCGTTTGCAAATGAGGCGACAAGCGCCGGCGTCTTGAAGTAGTCCGCAATACGGTTCGCCATGATGCCGGTAACGCCCCGATAGATGTTTTCATCGCCCACAACCGCAAACTTACGATCAAAACTCAAGAGACTCTTCTCCGCGATAGGCTTGATACGCACCCAAGTCTCCTCGCCTTTCTCCTTGCGCTTCTTGTTCATGTCCACAAGTTCCAGCGCAAGTTTGTACTTGTCCTCCTCAAGAAGGAGCATACACACCGCCCTTTCCGGACAGCCCATACGTCCAGCCGCATTTATGGTTGGACATAGAGTCCACCCTAAGTCGTTGGAAAGGATACGTCTGCCCGCAAGATCAATCTTAGACAGAAGAGCGTCCAATCCGGGACGAGGATTCTTCTGCATCGAGTCAAGCCCGGCTTTCACGATGATACGGTTCTCGTCCCTCAACGGCATGATGTCCGCTATAGTGCCAAGGCACACGAGCTGTAAATCTTGCCTGTCGTCTTCGGTGAAGTGCTTTTCCTTTTTCTGGGTGAACGAAATGAAAAGATTGACAAATACGTCTATCTCCCCGAATTCCTCGTCCGAATAACGGGCGAAACTCGACTCTTCTCTGAGGCGGAAGAGACTTTTCCCGGCTGTCGAAGGCAACTCCTTGGCGATTTCCGGAGCGACGTCCCACATCTGTATACCAACGTCTTTACCGAAAATCTTGGCTATGGCCGTTTTCTGCATACGAGCGTCCCATACGAAAATCTGTTGCGCCTCGAGGAATGTGGGCAGGCGTGTCTGGGCGACATCTACCACGCCCGGCACAACGGTTTCGGTCAGGCGATCAATGACAGACAAGTTACGGAGCTTGACCATCTCAATGATATACGCATCGTTTGCAGGGCGGATATTAAACAAACAAATAGGTTGATTGAATAAAGAGCTTTTCAACGCGAACCGTAGGGCGGATACGAGCTTGTAAGCGACCCCGCATCCAGCCAAGTCGCGGAACGGGTAATGGGACTCCGCCAACTTGGGATTCACGATGGCAAAGGCAGACGGCGTTTCATCTTGCGGGTTGTGGTGATCGGTAATAATCACGTCAACGTTCAATTCCGCGGCTCGCTTGACTTCGCCGAAGTTAGAAATGCCACAGTCAACGGTAATGATAAGGGTTCCACCGTCCGCCGCAAACTCCTCCACCGCCGCTATAGACAACCCATAAGGTTCGTCTTCCACCGGAATACGCCATTGCACGTTAATTCTTAACTGACGCAAGTAGTTCGTCAGCAGAGCGGTGCTTGTCATGCCGTCAACGTCCCGATCCCCGAATACTAATACCTTTTCGCCTTCATCCTTCGCCGCGATGATTCGCTCAACCGCATCTTCCATGTTCGGCATATCAAAAGGATTATGCAGGAATCGGAGCGCGTCTTCGAGAAAATATTTGATTTCTTCTCCGTTTATTATACCTTTACGCGCCAGAATCGAGGCGCTTATCGGGTCGCATTTGTACTTCGCCGTAATTTCCTTCACCAATTCTTGCGGTATGTCTTTCTTTTCCCATTTCATCTTAATATGTTCCTTTTATTGGTTTATTTCACCAAAAGTATAACAGATAACTTTAGAAGGGACTAGGGCGTATTCTGTAAATAAGACTTTGTGTCTGACACCCGTTAAACCCCTTGACTGTTAAGTCTGTGATAGGTAAACTACAAGTATGAATATTTACAAACCGTTACGGATAGCGCTTTTTTTCTATGAGATTCTTCGTTTTACCATGTTTGTTATGGAGGGAAACGCTGTTTTTACAACTATACAAGTATGGCAATGGATGACCCCTAATGCTCTTTTCCTATTGATGGCGTTGTTCTTGCTGATTGATCTGGATAGATATGCGGCGTTTCTGCCGCTGTCCGTAGCGGGAAAGAGCATTGCGGTTGTTCTGGCGATCTGGAGCGTTTTTAGTAGTCTGACGCAAGCAGATACAGAGACGTTTTTCCCCTTAGACGCGGTTATAGCAATAGGCGATATTTTTTCCATTTTTGTATACGTTCATATTATGAGAGGTGTAAATAAACAAGGTGAAGGAGTCGAAGAATGAGGATAATCCCTGTAGCCAGCGGTAAGGGCGGAGTCGGTAAATCCCTGATAGCCGCCAATCTAGGAGTGGCTTTCGCTCAGGCGGGTAAAAGAGTCGTGCTTGTAGACCTTGATTTGGGCGCGTCGAACTTACATCTCGTCATTGGTCATCAAGCGCCTAAAATGGGAATAGGCACATTCTTACACAACACAAAGATGAACTTCTTCAACGTTATCGCGGAAACAGATGTGCCGAATCTCCGTTTCATCCCCGGAGATACCGAAATACCTGGTCTCGCGAACCTGAAGGCGAGCCAGCGGAACACCCTCGTCAGAAAGTTGCTCTCGCTTCAAGATAGTACAGATATTCTCATCATAGACCTGGGCGCCGGAACCCACCAGTCCATCCTCGACTTATTCCTCCTGTCAGGACAAGGCATAGTGGTAACCGCGCCAGCTGTTACCGCGGTGCTTAACGCGTATGTCTTCCTCAAGAATGCGGTCTTCAGGATGATGTATACCATTTTCGCGCCAGGAACTCAAGCCCGTGATTACCTCGAAAAAATGAAAAAAGAGGGAAGTAGTAGATACCAGCGACTCTATATCCCCAAAATCCTCCCAGAAATAAAGCAGGTAGACAAGGTTTCCTACGAGTCTTTCGTAGACCACCTTAATCGTCTTCATCCTCGTCTTATTACCAATATGATTGAAAACCCCAAGGACGTAGAGGTCGCTATGAAGATACGGCGCTCGTGCGAGGAATACCTCGACATAAAGATAGAACATCTGGGCATTGTCTACCGTGATGCCTTACAGGACGTCAGTCTCGCGTCCCGTCTCCCTATTACCCTTTACAAGCCGGGTTCCGTGCTTTCCCAAGCCATCTACCGCATCGCGGATAAAATTCTCCAATCGGATGAAGATCGCTTCTCTGTCACCGACAAGGAAATCAACGCAAGCTTTCTGGAAGCGGGAGCGGAAGCGGAAGTTGATTTTGAGAGTAAAATGGAATACATTGAAGACCTACTCCATTCCGGGGTGCTGTCCCACGGCGACCTCATCGAGACGGTCAAAACACAGCAACTTGAAATCAACAAGCTCAAAAAAGAAAACAATTTCCTGAAAACCAAACTGTCAAAGGCGCTTACGCAAGGATTCAAGGTTTAGGTAAAGCCTGTTTAACGACTTCCCAACGATAAGTCGGTATCTGATACCGCCCGCCCCGTCTCCGCTGTGTCTCTGACACCGCCCCGTAAGCCGCCGCCGCGTCCACCTGCGCCGCCTCAGACACCGCCGCCTCGCCTTCGTGTCTGACACCGACCCGTGAGCCGCCTTCGCAACGCGCCTCTGACACCAGCCTGTGAGCCGCCGCTCCGCCTTCGTATCTGACACCGCCCGCCGTGTCTCTGACACCGCCCCGCGCCGCCGCCTTCGCAATATGTCTGACACCGCCGTCCTGCCTTCATGTCTGACACCGCTCGCCGTGTCTCTGACACCGCCGCTCCGCCCCCGTGTCCGCCGCCGTCCGCCACCGCCTTCGTGTCTGACATCGACCCGTGAGCCACCTTCGCAACACGTCTAACGCCTCTGACACCACGCCGCCGCCCTGCTTTCGTGTCTGACACCGACCCGTGATCCTTCGCAACGTAACACGTCTGACACCGCCGCCGTCCTGCCTTCGTGTCTGACACCACCGCCTCGCCTTCGTGTCAGACACCGCCCTATGAGCCGCCCGTGTCTCATCCGCGGTGTCTGACACCACGCCCACGCTGCGCCCCGCCTTCGATGCCTGACACCGCCGCGCCGATACCGTGTCTCCGTCCGCTGTGTCTGACATCGCCCCCGCACATCTGACACCGCCGCGCCGCCACACGTCAGTGTCTCTGACACCGCCGCGCCGATACCGTGTCTCTGTCCGTTGTGTCTGACACCGCGCCCTGCCGCCCCACGCCCTCGTGCCTGACCCTCTCGCCTGTCTTTCATCCTTACTCTTTGCTTACATTGAACAGGTTCCGCTTGTTTACAAGCGTAACCGTCAAGACGGGGTCAGCGGTACACCCTTTCGGACAACACCCGTTGTGAAGTATTTAAACACCCGAAGGGTGCGGGGACAGCGGCGCTCCCCTTTCGGACAACACCCCGTGTGAAGTATTTAAACACCCGAAGGGTGCGAAGGGTGTTGACAATTTTTGTTTTTTGAGTAATTATATCTTTATGCAGAAAAAATGTGTTAGCAAAACAAGAATCCCGCAGACTGCGGCACACCGCTTGCGGAGCCGTCCACTGGACGAGCAATTCTGGCTACCCCCCCCCCCGTAGGATCAGTACTATACCAATACAGACAAACCCGCAAACGCGCGGGCGTTCTCATTCCAGCAAGGGCGCGGAAGGCTTCTCGTCCAGACGCTTTATGCGCGGGATTCAGGCTTTAAATTCATGGAGTCAGGTTTTGAATTCATTGAGTCAGCTTTTAAATTCATAGAGTCAAACTTTGAATTCATAGAGTCAAGTTTTGAATTCATAGAGTCAAGTTTTGAATTCATGGAGTCAAGTTTTGAATTCATGGAGTCAGGTTTTAAATTCATAGAGTCAGGTTTTAAATTCATAGAGTCAGACTTTGAATTCATAGAGTATTTTTAGAGGAGGGATGAACATGGGTTTCATGCCATTTGGAGAAAAAGGATTTTCGGATTTCGCCGAAGTTTTTACGGAAACGACGGAGGATCTCGCCGCGGCGCTGGGCATCTCAGCGGAGGCGGCGACGAAGCTAAAGGCGCTGTTCACCGCGTACAAGGCGGCGTATACGGCGTGCGAGGCGCCCAACGCGGGACCTATTGACCGCGAAGATCGCAAGGAGAAGCGGGTCGCGTTGGAAGCCGAGATACGGAGGATCAAGAACGCGTACATCGACGGAGACCCCAAGGGGGTGGTAACCAACGAGGTGCGGATGCAGTTCGGACTGCCGCCGCGGGACGTGATCCACACGCCGATTGAGCCGCCGCGAGAGATACCGGCGTTCACGCTGGAGTCGGGCGGGTACTTGCAGGTAACCGTGACGCATCCTGCGAGGCCCGCGAGTTACAATGGCGCGGTGTTGTTCTATAGGGTAAGTGATGAACCGATCACGAGCCATGAGGAATTGACGTCGTCGAAGTTGCTCACGCGGGTGAAGGAGACGCTGGTATTCAAGGACACGGAGCGGCTGAAGACGCTGTCAGCGGCGCTGTGCTGGGAGAACGAGAAGGGACAACTCGGTCCCGTGTCGCCGATACAGGTGATAATCATCGTTTAAGAGGAGAAATATCCCGGCGGTGCGCCGCCGAGGATAGAGCGGTTGTGGTACGCGCAGTATTGCGTACAAAAGTGTATTTTTTAGCGTTTGTTGTGCAGAAACTTCTGACACTAACGTCCACGGCGGTGCGCCGCCGTGAATAGCGGCTGTAGTACGCGCAGGATTGCGTACAATATTAAGAATGGAGGAAAAGAGAATGAAAAAGATAAATAACAAAGTTAGGGAGGGGATTATGGTAAAGAAGGCGGCGTTGAAGAAGGCGTTAGGCGTGGCGGTGGTAGTGTTGGGAACGCTTGTTACCGCGTGCAGTGAATCGGAATCCGAGCCGAAACCACAGCCACAGCCAGATCCCAACCCCTGCGAATGTCTGCCGGGACAGGAACATTGGGACGCGTGCGAATGTGGCGCGGACGAGGGGGAGTGCGATTGCACGGTTATAGATTACAAGACATTGACGAATGGCATCCGCGTTTATCGCGGCGATGGCGTGATGGGTGAGCAAATGGACGCGGCGGTTGTGAATGTACAGAATGGCTGGGACGGATTGGACGCGGGCGATGCGGCATTGATGGATGACAAGGTAGAAAGAATTATCATTGTGTCCGGGGCGAATGGCTTGGATGCGGTGGACGCGAAATGGGTTGTGAAATTGGGCGCGACCCAGGACGCGGCGGCGGTAACAACGGCGTTGAAGAACTATCTGGATACGCAAATCGACCCACTCTGCGTATGTGTCGAGAAAAACCATCTGGGTATCGGCGAAACCTGCGAATGTGACGGGTTGCGCGACTGCGAGTGTGGGTTGCAGGTTTACGGCACATTGGGCGATGCCGCCAATACGCCGATTTATCGCAGTGGCGATGTTTCCGACACCGATATGGCAACGGCGGTTGCCAATGCGCAAAGCGCATATCAGCTGTTGGACAGCATTGATAAATTAGAATTAAATGGAAAAATACATGAAATGCGGATTATGTCGGGGGGTGGGTATACCTATGTGGATGATGGGAAATTAATACTTAGTATCGTTTATAATATGAGTGTTGGTGCCATAAAAACTCGTTTTACAAGAATTGGTGATGGAACGACACAACCAACCATTGCCCAAGTTCAGACAAATAGCAAATAATAAATAAAGAGCAAAGGAAGAAGAAGCCGTCCGGGGGTAAGCCGGGCGGCTCTTCTTTTAGCGCAAGGGTGTCAGACAAATAGCAATGAGCAAAGAGCAATTAGTAATGAGCAAAGGAAGACCAGCGGCAGATTTCGCACGCGAGGCGGGGTGCAGGCGCGGTGTCTGACACCGTAACAAGGGGCGGAGTTAGAGTCGGTGTCTGACAAAGTCGCAGAAGTTAAAAAAGGTTTTTAATGGTAGCCAATAGAACTTGCAGAGCAAGCTTTCCTGCACATCCAACAATATAGCTTTCAGAGCTGGAATAATATCCATGATTCTTTATTTGCTTTACTTCTTTTACTTCGCGGTCTCATAATATTTTTGATAATATTTTAAATATACCTTGTTTATATTTTATTTTTATTATAAAATATAATAAATGGTTGGAAAAAGACGGCGTAACATTTAGCCGCGAAGACGATGGGAGAAGCCGAGATATTTACGATTTAATTTAATCGCCCGCTTTTTGAAAACCTTTATAATTTATTTTTGGAGGCTTTATGCTTAAACAAAAAAACATTTATTTCTTCGGCGATAAAAACGCGAATGGAGAAATATATGCCGAAGGTACCGCCGATATGAAGGATATTCTCGGCGGTAAAGGCGCTAATTTGGCGGAAATGACGAATCTCGGTATTCCTGTTCCGCCCGGTTTCACTATTTCTATAGAGGTGTGCGACGCTTTTTATAAACTCAGAAAGAAATACCCTGAGGGTTTCGACAAAGATGTTCAGAAGAGTTTAAAAAGACTAGAGCGGGCGCAGGGGAAAAGATTGGGCGATCCAAAAGACCCGCTTCTTGTTTCGGTACGCTCAGGCGCTCCTGTTTCTATGCCCGGCATGATGGACACTATTCTGAACCTCGGCATAAACGACAGGGCGGTTAATGGATTATCGGAAAAAACAAAAAATCCCCGCTTCGCCTGGGACGCTTACCGCCGCTTTATTCAAATGTACGGAAACGTCGTTTTAGGAATCGACCACGCGAAATTTGAGGAAGCAATAAAGGCGATAAAAGCCGAGAAAAATATCGTCTATGACAAGGATTTAACAGCGGAAGATTTAGAGTGCTTAGTCGACGATTATAAGGAAATTGTACTCGAAAATACAGGAAGAGATTTTCCTCAAAATCCAATCGATCAATTATGGGGTGCCATTGGCGCGGTATTCGGTTCGTGGAATAATGAGCGCGCTATAAAATACCGCGAAATTGAAAACATCAAAAATATAAAAGGTACCGCGGTAAATGTACAGTCAATGGTATTCGGTAATATGGGCGAAGCTTCCGGTACCGGCGTGTGTTTTAGCAGAAACGCCTCAACCGGCGAAAAGATTTTTGACGGCGAATATTTGATGAACGCTCAAGGCGAAGATGTTGTCGCAGGTATCCGCACTCCAGAAAAAATCGCCACGCTGGAAGAAAGAAACAAAAAGATTTATAAACAATTAGTAAAAATTAAAAATGATTTGGAAAAACATTTCCACGATATGCAAGATATTGAATTCACCGTTCAAGAGGGGAAATTGTTCTTATTGCAGACCCGCAACGGTAAACGCTCAGGCGCAGCTGCGGTCAAAATCGCGGTTGATATGGTCAAGGAAAAGCTCATCGACAAAGAAACCGCAATCAAGCGCATAACCGCGGAACTTCTCGACCAAGTCCTGCATCCTATCATTAAGGCGGATGCTCTCAAAAAGGCTGTTCTGTTGACACATGGTATCGACGCATCTCCGGGCGCGGGGCGCGGACGTATTGTCTTCTCCGCTTACGAAGCCGAAGAATGGAACGAGCGCGGCGAAAGAGTCTTGCTCGTGCGGCAGGATACTAGTCCTGAAGACATCGGCGGTATGGTCGCATCACAGGGTATTCTTACCTCTACCGGTGGACGTACAAGCCACGCGGCAGTTGTCGCCCGTCAGCTCGGAACGCCGTGTATCTGCGGCGCAAAAGACATCGCCATCACCGATAAACAGGTAGTCATTGGCGAAAAGACTTTCAACGAGGGCGACTGGATAACCATCGACGGCTCAACCGGCAACGTCTACGAAGGACAGCTCGAATTAGTCGCGCCGGAAATTACAGGAGAAGTACAGACATTCATGAGTTGGTGCGACGACGTCCGCTCTAAATCTGTCCGTAATACCCCGACAGGCTCTATCAGAGGCTTTGATGTGCGGGCAAACGCGGACTTACCCGACCAAGCTAAACGCGCCTTTGACTTCGGCGCTCAAGGAGTTGGTCTTTGCAGGACCGAACATATGTTCTTCGACAAGGCTAAACTGATTCACTTCCGCGCCATGATCGCCGCAGATTCCGAAGAAGAACGCAAAACAGCTCTGCAAAAGATTCTTCCACTACAGAAGAGTGACTTCTATGGCATATTCAAGGCTATGGAAGGACGACCTGTTATCATCCGTCTGCTCGACCCGCCCCTCCACGAATTCGTTCCGCATACACCAGAGGAAGTTCAGGAACTTGCTGAGTATATGGGCGTTCCGGTCGAGACGCTTCAGCCTAAACTCGACAAACTCAAAGAGCAAAACCCTATGCTTGGGCATCGCGGTTGCCGCCTCGCGGTAACGTATCCAGAAATCTATGATATGCAAGTAGAAGCTATTGCTCTTGCCGCGGTTGAGTGTATTAAAGAAAAGATTCAGGTGAATCCAGAGATCATGATTCCCATCGTAATAACGGCAAGGGAACTGCGGCTCTTAAAGCCTCATGCACAAATGGTATTGCAGCGCGTTTTTAGCGAGGCTGGTATCAAGAAACCGCCAAAAGTGAAAATTGGTACCATGATTGAAGTACCAAGAGCCGCCATTCGCGCTGGACATATCGCCCAATACGCGGATTTCTTCAGTTTTGGTACCAATGACCTTACCCAAATGACGTTTGCCTTTAGCCGCGATGACGTGGCTTCATTCCTGCCGTCCTATCTGAAAACACAGGAAGTCGTGGACTCAAGGGGTAATGTAAAAAAACAACCTGTGCTTGACGTTGATCCGTTCAAATCTATCGACGAGGAAGGCGTAGGTTTTCTCATTGACTATGCAACCAAAGCAGGACATGGACAAAATCCAGACCTCAAGGTCGGTATCTGTGGTGAACATGGAGGTGATCCCAAAACCATTGATTTCTGCTATCGTGTCGGATTGAATTATGTGTCCTGCTCCCCATTCCGTGTGCCGCTTGCGCGTCTCGCGGGCGCTCAGGCAGTCATTAAAAACAGAACGGTAGTGGAGGAGTTTCCCAAAACGCCGGCTTCAAAGCCTGAACGCAAACGTAAAGCTACCCAAATTACGCAACCCGTAACCTCAGCAAGGAAAAGAGGACGCCCTAGAATTAACGCGGTCAAAGTAAGCCAGAACGAAGTGGACTTTGTGGAGAAAAATACAGCGGTGGTTGCTGGAGTCGTTAAGAAACGCGGTCGTCCTGCGAAAGCCGTAAACGTCAATGCGAGCCTCGTAGCCGCCGTCGCCGAAAATGTCAAGAAGCGCGGACGCAAAAAATCGGAAGCCATTCAGGAAACTGTTGTCGAAACCCCTATTCCAATCAAGAGAAAAAGAGGCAGACCGGCAAAAAACAAATAACGCTAATATTTTCACAAGAAATACGAATTCCTTTATAATTCATGTTTCTTGTGAAAATGGCGATGTTTCTTTTTTCTTGATAATTTTTGTAAGCGTTGTAATATACAATATATCGGGAATAAAAAATGGTCAAATATTTCATTTAAAAACTTCGATGATTATAGAAAATCTTTCTTTTCCAACATTAACGATCGAGCTTAATGGAGTTATTCAAACCGCTCTGAAAAACTGTTTGAGGATATATTTAATGTACAGGAAAAAATAAAGTTTATTATTTTTATTCACGTTGTCGCAGAGACAAAAACGGAATCCATATCCAAGATGATAAACATAACGCTTTCATGTAAAACAGACTCTCAAGCATATTACCAATAAAAAAGCTGGCATTTACTGCACTCGTAAAAAGTGCGATAAACACCAGCTTTTCATTGTAATTGCCGCCAAAGGGAATTGAACCCTTGACACAAGGATTTTCAGTCCTTTGCTCTACCGACTGAGCTACAGCGGCTTTTTAATCAATAAGGAAATATATAACAATTCAAAAAAAATGTCAAGCAGGTAAAGGAGAAAACGCAGAAAATAATGGAGTCGACTCATAAAGCGTGATAGAAAGTAAAGTTCGGACTGTATAGTTTGCAAGTATTACATTCTGTTTGTAGGCAATCCTGAATTTCACTTGACTGACTTATTGCAACATCATACATTCCACATCGACTCGTCAATTATTCCTTAGGCTTTGTGTATGTAAGATAATCACATTCAGGGTAATTGGAACAGCCATAGAATTCGCGTCCTTTACCACGCGCCCTGCGTAGTACAAGCTTGCCGCCGCATTTGGGACATTTACCTACAGGAATAGGTTTAGCGTTGCGGCAAGCAGGGAAGCCGGAGCAGGCTATGAAATAGCCGAACCTGCCTAACTTCTTTACCAGAGGCTTACCGCATTTCTCGCAAAACTCGCCCGTCGGTTCGTCAAGCGAGCCTTTGCATGATTCTAGCGTCTTCCCCACCTCATCAACCCTTTTCTCAAAGGGAAACCAAAAGTCTCGAATTACATAAGTCCAGTGCAGCTTGTTTTCCTCGACCGTATCAAGCTTGCTTTCCATCTCTGCTGTGAATTCTGTATTCACCACATTGAAAAAATACTCCACCAACATATCATTGATGAGCCGCCCTAGCACAGTTGGCACGAGCTGTTTGTTGACACGTGTTACATAGTAACGGTCGAGTAAGACAGAAATGATAGGCGCATAGGTCGAAGGTCTACCTATGCCTTTCTCTTCAAGGGTCTTAACAATTGAAGCGTCCGTATAGCGAGATGGTCCTTGCGTCCAGTGCTGTTCCTCGTGGAAGTCAATAAACACCACCGCATCTCCGATCTTTAGATATGGATAAGAAGTGCCTTTTTCTTCGGTTGACGCAAGGAATTTCAGTACTTTCAAAAAACCTTTCTGGATGATCTTTACACCTGACACACGGAAGAGCGCCTCTCCCACCTGAATATCTATACTCACGGTCTTTGTCTTGGCGTTGTTCATCTGACTCGAAACGAAGCGTTCCCAAATGATTGAATAAAGCTTGAATTGGTCGCGGGTCAGATAATCCTTCACGTCATCCGGTGTATAAGCCGTGTAGGTTGGGCGGATGGCTTCGTGCGCGTCTTGTGCCTTAGCGCCCACCGCGTATACAATGGGCTGGAGCGGCAGGTCTTCAGGGTAATGCTTGTCGATCCATTCACGCGCCTCGTCCAGCGCAGATTTGGCGATACGCACCGAGTCGGTTCTCATGTAGGTGATAAGCCCAACGCGGGATGAGGCGATATTGGCGCCTTCGTAGAGTGTCTGCGCTATTTGCATAGTCTTTTTGCTGGTAAAGCCGAGCCTATTCGCCGCGGTTTGTTGAAGTTGAGATGTAGTGAAAGGCGGCTTTGGTCTCACGGTCTTCTCTATTTCACGGATGTTTATTACCTGTCCGTCAGTGCCTTTAATTGTGTCTATGATTGCTTGGACGTCCGTTTCTTTCTTGAGGTTAGGTTTTTCGCCTTTCCATTGGGCGAGTTGCGCGGAGAACATGGTTTTCCCGTCTTTGCAATCCGCGCTCAGCGACCAATATTCTTCCGAGACAAAAACTTCGACCTCTTTTTCCCGCTCGCAGATAAGGCGCAACGCCACAGATTGCACTCTGCCAGCAGAAAGCCCATTTTTCACCTTCTTCCAGAGAAGCGGAGATAGGTTATAGCCTACAAGTCTATCAAGCACACGCCGGGCTTTTTGGGCATTGACCTTTGCCTCGTCAATAGCGCCGGGATTGGCAACGGCGGTTTTAATCGCCTGCGGAGTGATTTCATTGAAGCTGATGCGCTGTATCTGCGCTTTGGTCTTAGGCGCAATAGCGTTGGACAGGTGCCAAGCTATAGCTTCGCCTTCGCGGTCGTTATCACTTGCCAACAGAACACGTTCCGCTTTTTTTGCCTCTGACTGTAATTCTTTCAAAAGTTTCGCTTTGCCACGAACCGTGATATATTCAGGCGCAAAGTCGTGTTCTATATCTATAGCGACCCGCGATTTGGGCAAATCAATGAGATGTCCCATCGATGCCCGAACTTTAAAGTTCGGTCCAAGATATTTTTCTATAGTTTTTGCCTTTGCAGGTGATTCTACAATAATTAATATTTTTTCCATTCTCTTTTTCCTATGTATGCTAAGTTTTGAAAAAGTATGTCTTTTTTGAGAAGTTTTGTCAATGGACAAAGTGGGAAATACTCATAAAGTATAGAGAAAAGACGGCGTATAAAGTATTTATATGCCTGTACGGGCTAAATTTGTCCTAAATATTTCAGAATTATGTTCTGGGATATTGAATAATTTTCATAAATAGTATAGAAAGTAAACAATGAACTCAATAAAGACTATTAAATTAATATCACTCATTATTATTTTACTATCATGTAGCAATAGAAACAATGATAAAAATATTAATCAAGAAGACACGATTGAAAATAGTGGTTTTCATGAATCTTTTCAACAAAATATAAGTCAAGTTGAAATGATATATTCTATGGAATACTATAAAAATGAGATTATCAAATACGAAGATAATTATTATGGATTTAAGGATTTATCAATGGAGGTAAATCAATTGATGAATATATCGTCAATTGAAAAAGTAGATAAGTTAGTTCCAGACTTATTAACATTTCTAGTATCTTGGTTTAATATGAAAGGATATATTTATTATTTGTATACTTTTGATGACGATCAAAATATTGTCGAGCATTATTATTGTGGACAATTTGTTCCATTTGAGAACCATAGAATATTAATGGAAAAATTAGATGGAGAAATATTGGAATATGGTGATATTTCAGTAGGTGATTTTAATAATGATGGAGTTAATGAAATTCTATTATATTCACACTATCCGCATATTGGCAACGTACTTTGTGTTTATGGGTTTAACGTTATGGAAAACAAATTGGAAGAATTATGTTTAGTGCCTATATATATCAATTTTGAAAATCCGTTTCCCTCGGTAGAATATATAGGAAATGGATTTAAAATTCTTGAAGTTCTGGATGATGAACTAACAGAATTGGCTTGGAATAACTATATATGGAATAATGAACAGAATAAATATATAAAACAATAAAATACGCTCGTACAATGGCTATGACGCAAATCTTTTGGAAACATTATGTCAGGTGGCTATACTGTTAAGGCTATCACCACCGTATTGTTGTATTATTTTATATACATTTTTGGAGACAAAAATTTTAAAAGCAGTTCCTAGAGAATGGACATTGGGTCTCTGAGAGTGGACGTCGGGTCTCTGAGAGTAGATGTCGGGTCTTTGAGAGAGAAAATTGGCTCTCGGAGAGCCGAAATCGGGTCTTTTAGAGAGGACCTTGGTTCTCAGAGAATCGAAGTTGGGTCTCAAAGAACCGACATTCTATAAGAAAGAATCAAATGGTGTTCCCTAAAAGAAGAAGTCGGGACTTTTTGAATAGATACTGACTATTCAAGAGTGGAAATTGTATCTGTTGGAAACAAAATTAAATAGGATAAAGTATAATAAATTGGTTGACAAGAATATTTATATAACGTATAATAAAATTATTATGATCCTTCTATTATTTTGGATTAAAGTAATACTTAAACGAGTCGTAGAATTCATTAAAATCTCTCCAGTCATAACTATTGGCGCTATAATAATAGCAGCCGCCTTGATTTACACTAATACCAATATACAATTAACCCTAAATTTTAATAAACTTATAATCATTTTATCTATTTTAATAATTATACCTATTATCATATCCTTAAAAGAATATAATGTTTTAGGAAAGATAATATTTCATGCAAAAAGTAATTATTCAAATCAGTTATTACGGTATATCTTTTTTATAAAAAGGTCTTTACTGAATAATATTGTTATGATATTATTTTTTATACTCATATTTTTAAACAGAATAACTTTTGATTTTTCTTTTACTGTATGGAAAATATTATGTATATTCCCATTATCTGTCTTCTTATCACTAATAGTTACCGTTTTAAGAAATAATGAAAGAAAAATAATCAGAAAAAGAAATAAAGTACATATAAACCCAGTTATTAAAAGCACTTTATATGATTATATAGATTCGGTGCTAGGGGCTGTTATAGTTATTGCATTATCACTATTTATAGCTATAGAACTATTCAAGGATAAAACCATATTAAATGAAATGGTGGAACCTGTTTTTATCCCTTTGATATTATTCGTGCTATTATACATAGGTTCTATCGGGTTATCTGATTCTGTAGTAAATACAAATTGGTTGTTTTATGCCATAATTTCATTGAATTTTAAATATCATTTTAAAAGAATGTTGATATTTATACTTGCATTTTATAGTATTGTCTTATTACAATATGTAATTATCATAATGTATATTGACATTGCATTATTGTTAATATATCTATTCGCCATTATTTTGACAATGTTATTCTCAATATGTATTGCCTATTTAAAAGAAAATATGATAAAGAAAATAATGGTATATGGAGTTTATATTGGGATAACCGTACCTATATTATATTTTAATCCGTATATTATATTAGCAGGTGTTTTCCTGGGCATTATCGTATTTTTTATGGCAAGAAATGATTTTATCGAATGGGGATATTTATGATAAGATGTGAAAATCTTACCAAAGTTTTTGATGAGAAAGCTGGTATATATGATATTAATTTACAATTTTTGCCCGGAGTATTGTATGGCATAATCGGCTATAACGGCGCGGGGAAAACTACGCTTTTGCGCTGTATCGAAGGTTTATACCTTCCAACAACAGGTCATGTTTATCATAATGATACAAGTACGAAAAAAGAAAAGGAATTTTTGCATATTAGGAAAAAGATAGCTTATTTACCTACCGATGAATATTTATATAAAAAATTAACTTGTATAGAAAATATTGAATTAGCAACGATTTTGAGAACGGGAAAGAATAAATTAACCGATGAGACACGAGAATTAATAAAATATTTTGAGGCACAGGGCTTTTTAGGCAAGCGTTTTTGTGATTGTTCGACCGGTATGAAGAAAAAGATACAAATTATTATCAGTCTGATAGGAGAAATTGATACCATAATATGGGATGAACCGAATGATGGACTTGATATTATTTCAAATTTAAGAATAAAAAGGTTGCTAAATTATTATAAGAGTAAAAATGTAACTGTTCTGTTGTCGTGTCATGTTATAGAATTTTTGGACAATTTTATTGACTATTGTGTTATAATACAGGATGGTAAAATCATCGAAAAACAAGAAGCAAGAAATATAAAATCATTAGAAGAATTATATATAAGACATATTGAAGAAGACAAAATACTATATCCATTTAATGGAAATAAATAAAATCGGAAACTGCGCATAATAGGACTGTTTACACTTCTGCCTTGTTGGGTATTTGCTATGTTATTCTGCTACGCTTCATTCACATCGCAAGCCTCCGCTAAAACGTCATATAGACGGAACGATATAAAGGACTAATGCTTTATACGCATTGACACAATATTGTAATATCACTATCTTATTGGCATGAATGTTTTAGCTGAAGAACTTAACAACGCGCTGGAAGGCACGATAGCCGGGCGGATGCTCTCGAAAGTGGGGCGGCGGATATATTTTCCCAAAGGCATCATCGCGCAATCCGCGGAAGCAAAAAAGGCGGCGTCCAAAGCAAACGCCACCATCGGTATGGCTTTTAGCCATGGTTCGCCCCTACTCATGTCGGTTATCAAAGACGCTATGCCCGTCTTCAAACCATCTGAAATAGTCGCCTATGCGCCCACTGCGGGCGTAGAAGAAGCGCGTCTCGCATGGAAAAATCTTTTGTCTCAAAAGAACCCTTCCATAACGGAACACACATCGCTCCCCGTAGTTGTATCGGGACTCACGGCGGGTATTTCCCTTACCGCCTCGCTTTTCCTTGACGAAGAGCAAACGATATTGGCAAGCGCCCCCTGCTGGGACAATTACGAACTCATCTTTCAAGAGAGATACGGCGCATCTTTAAAAGAAATCCCGTTCTTTAACGGCGGCGCGGGGCTTGACATGGATTCCATTGAGAAAGGTGTAAGAGAGCAGGCGGAAACAGGCGTCGTCCGCATCATCTTGAACTTCCCCAACAACCCTTCAGGCTATTCTCCCACCATTGAGGAAGCGGAAAAGCTCATTGGGCTGTTCAAAGATGTTGCGGACAAAGGCACGGATATGCTTATCATCTGCGACGATGCGTATTTTGGGCTTTTTTATGAAGACCATATCATACAAGAGTCGATATTTTGTCAACTCTCAACCTTACACGAAAGGATTCTCGCGGTAAAAATTGACGGTCCTACGAAAGAAGATTATGCGTGGGGGTTGAGAATGGGCTTTATGACATTTGGATCGAGAAATCTGACGGCGGTTCATTACGATGCTTTGGTAAAGAAACTTACCGGCGCCATAAGATCGACGGTTTCTTGTGCAAACACGCCCGCTCAGTACCTCATGTTAAAGACGATGAACGACCCACGCACGCCTGTAGAGAAAGACAAATATTTCAATATCTTAAAGAATCGTTACCTTGCGGTGAAGAAATTCGTATCCGCGCACGCTGAAGACAAGAATCTTCACGCGCTTCCCTTCAATTCTGGTTATTTTATGAGTTTCCGTTGCATGGGCGTCAAAGCCGAAACCCTGCGGCAACGGCTCCTTGCAAAAGGCGTCGGCGTTGTTGCGCTAGGCGACGCCTACATCCGAGTAGCTTTCTCCAGCATTGAAGAGGAAGACATCCCCGCTATATACCATTTAATATACGAAGAAGCCGCCGTTTTAGGAGAGAGTCAGACACCGTAGGTACGCCTCTGCGCCCAGATGTCTGACACCACCCGCTCGTAACGGGCGTTGCCTAAAAGGTGCGCCATTATCCTCGTCATAATAAGTAAGAAGGGGGGCGCTATTTCCGAAACGTGATTGCGTGCGCCCGCCCTTGTGTCGCGCCCCCCTCCGCTCCAGCCCCGCCCCGCACGGGTGGGTTAAAGGGCGGGTGTTCCGCTACCCGCAAAGACAAAAGGCGGGGCGGAGCAAGTCGCTTTAGAACACCCGAAGGGTGTTTGAATACTTCCCAACGGTTGTTGTCTGAAAGGAAGCGCCGCTGATCCCGACCTGGCGGAACCACGCTTGCACGCAAGCGGAGCCTGCTCGGTGTCTGACACTGCCCGTACGCCGCCACGCTACGCCGCCCGTCGCCGATCCCCCTCCGCTCCAGCCCCGCCCCGCACGGGTGGGTTTAAAGGGCGGGTCTTACGCTACCCCCCAAAACAAAAGGCGAGGCGGAGCAAGTTGCTTTAGCACACCCGAAGGGTGTTTCCAACCTAGTCTTTCTTGTTATCGTCATGGAAGAAGTACATTTTATGCGGAAGATGTTCCATTGTCTGCATAAATTCGTGGATTTCCCGCTCTTTAATACGCCAAAATTTGTAGAAAGCCTGTCTTGAAAAATATATGGAGGCGAATCTTTGGAATATATTAGGGAAGTGTTCCCTGATAACGTTGAACACATCGGCTTTGAAGCCGCCGCGCAGGTTCAGGTTTTCAAATCCGACGTAAGAGGCGTATTTTTCAACGGATTTAACGATAGTTTGATAATCCGAGAAGAAGGGAATAATCGGGGAGATAAAGGCGAAGACCGTAATCCCCGCCGCATGAAGGGCGCGCATGGCTTCTATCCGCTCCGAAGGAGGGGGGGCGAAAGGCTCGGTAAGGCGGGCGAGTTCGTCGTCCACGGACAGAGAAAATCCTACCTTTATATCTTTTATCTGCGATAAGACGTCAATGTCGCGTAAAACGAGGGGCGACTTAGTAAGTATTTCAATATGAGCGAGACTGTCCGTCAAATTCCACAAGAGAGCGCGAGTTTTCTCAAATTGCTTTTCAAAGTGATTATAAGGGTCGGTCGCGGAGCCTATCAAGATGTTCTTATCTTGAAATTTATTGTCTGGAAAAGTGTAATTCTCTTTCACGTCGAGAAAAGTACACCATTTTTCGTTTTTATGTCCTGTGAAACGCGCCATATATTCCGCATAACAGTACACGCATCCGTGCGTACAGCCGATATAAGGGTTTATTGTAAAATCCGCGTTCTTTAGTTTTGTTATAGTAATGATGCTGTGTGCATTCACGTGGTTTACGTTCATCTGATTCTCCTTGGGGAAATAATCGTCACGCAGGCGCGCGCCGATTTGATTAAACGCTGTGAGAGGGAAGACGGCTTTAGCGCCGACGGGAAAGTAAAAGAATATAAGGGAAACGCTTGATCAGACCGAAAAAACTTTTACTTTGGTGTTATAAACGAAAATCAAAACAGCGATAAGGATAAGAGAGGCGGTAGTCTTGACGTTCCACGTAGGCGATTTGACAACAAAAGGGCGGCGTTCATAAGACGTTTAGCTACAACGTCCTATTCGACTTGGGTTTCTTTCTTCGTTCTATTTTACAAGAACGGCGGAACGACCTAAATCGTCTTTATATTAGGCTCTTCTTCTATAGTTGGAATCCTTTAACCTGCTCAAACAGCTTTGCAAGGACGGTTTTAAGCAATTATCTTCAGAAACCGTCCTTTTTGGACTTATTTTAACCACTGAAACATTTCTGTACATGATTACAAAATTAGTCCGTTTTTATAAAGTATAACGTTTTTAGAATAAATTGCAAGGGGGGATAATAATAAAACCAGCGATCCATCACTGGATCGCTGGTATGCGTAACATCTTTCACTACGCGCCGCTCGTCCGCCCGCGCCAGAAATGACGGCGGACGGACGATTCTTACCTAGACGATTTCAAAAGATACATCTCCAATGTTTCTTTTGAGTTCCGTACTCGGCAAGAAGATAATTTTTACGCCTTTCACTAGGCGCGTTGAAAGATCGTCAGCCGCCACAAGTCCTTCGCTCGTTACCGAAATACGGAACGTGCCAAATCCTTCTAGTTTGACTGACTGTCCCAACTTGAGGAACATGGGTAAAACCTCAACCATGTTACTCAAGACACTTTGGACATCTCCTAACGAGAGCGCGGACCGCTGTTCAATTTCCTTGGCAATGTCATGAAACCCTACGCTCCCCACAGTTTCCTGGGTGAGATACCACTTCACATCTGCGACATCCTGCGGATTTTTCCGCTGGATCTTCTTTAATTTGATAGCCATTATATCCTCCTGACTTATATATAGTACAGTATCACGGTGGAATTTGATTCTGTCAAGAGCAAATTTTTTTCAAATTATCAAGAATTTTAGAAAAAAGTTAGTAAGAGCCTCCGAAGTCCCGTCAGGAGTTTTTGAAAATCGTCAGGAGACTTCTAAAAACCTTCAAGAGTTTTCAAAAAACCAGCAAGAGCCTTCAGAAAGCCGTCAAGAGCCTTCCAAAAATCATCAAGAGTTTTTCTAAAATCGTCAAGAGATTTTTAAAAATCATGCGGGAGATTTTCCAAAATGATCAAGAGTTTTTTAAAAATCATACGGCGTTTTCTGAAAATCGTCAGGAGACTTCAGAAAGCCATCAAGAGTTTTCCGAAAGCCAGCAAGAGCCTTCTGGAAGTAGTCAAGAGCCTTCCAAAAATCATCAAGAGATTTTCTAAAATCGTCAAGAGATTTTTAAAAATCATACGGGAGATTTTATAAAATGATCAAGAGTTTTTTAAAAATCATACGGCGTTTTTTAAAAATGATACGGAGATTTCAGAAAGCTATCAAGAGCCTTCAGAAAGCCGTCAAGAGTTTTCCAAAAGCCAGCAAGAGCCTTCTGAAAGCCGTCAAGAGTTTTTCTAAAATCGTCAAGAGATTTTTAAAAATCATGCGGGAGATTTTATAAAATGATAAAGAGATTTTTAAAAATCATACGGCGTTTTTTAAAAATGATACGGAGATTTTGACATAAAAAAAGGGTTATAACTTATTAAGCTATAACCCCCGCGAATTCTTTCTAGGTCATTCGCCAAGCGCGCCCAAAGAGCAGACCAGATGTCTTGCTGTCCCTACTCACTCTCCTCTAGTTCTTGTTTTTCGCGGATGTCGTAAAGCTTGCGGTCAAGTTCAGCCAGCTTCATCTGTTGCAAGGCGCGCTTGTATTCAATCGGCGTAATCTTCACAAACCGCCGACGGTTCTCTTCCCACTTGTCAAGAATGGAACGAGCGTAGTCCGAATGAGTCCAAAAAACGTGCTTTTCAATGAACGATTTGACGAAAGCCTCATCGTCTTCGGACTCAAACCTCGTTTTTTCGACCATTCCCTGATTTAGAAAGAAGTCAAAGCCGCCGTCAGCGTCGAAAATATACGCTATGCCGCCGGACATACCAGCCGCAAAGTTGCGCCCGACTTCTCCCAAGACGATAAGATTACCGCCCGTCATGTATTCAGCCGCGTGGTCGCCTACGCCTTCTACAACGGCGGTCGCGCCCGAATTGCGGACGCAGAAACGCTCGCCCGCAACGCCCGCGATGAAAACTTCGCCCGAAGTCGCCCCGTAAAGCGCCGTGTTGCCGACAATGATGTTCTTCTCGCTTTGGAAAACCGAGCCGTGCGGCGGCGCGGCGACAAGGCGTCCGCCTGAAAGTCCCTTGCCGATGTAGTCGTTGGCGTCTCCCGCTAACCGAAACGTAATTCCTTTCGCCAAAAACGCGCCGAAACTCTGCCCAGCCGAGCCTGTAAAGTCAATCGTTATAAAATTATCAGGTAGCCCCGCCCCGCCGAAACGCCGACTCACTTCATAAGAAAGCGATGCGCCCACAGCGCGATCCGTGTTTCTCACGTCGTATTTCAGAGAAATCGGGTTTCGTCCGTCAAGCGCCTCAACACATTGGGTAATAAGCGCCCTGTCAAGCGTCTTGTCGATCTTGTGAATCTGATTTTGGACGCAATAGGTCGCCTTGCCTCCCGCTATGTTTGCGGGTCCTTCCTGCTTAAAAAGGATACGCGAAAGGTCAATTGACGCGGATTTCCTCTTGCCGCTTGTCCGCTGAACCAATAAATCCGTCCTGCCGATAAGGTCGTTGAACCGCCGCACGCCTAGTTCAGCCATGATTTCACGGACTTCTTGAGCTAGAAACCTAAAGAAAGTAATGAGATGCTCTGGTTTGCCCGCAAAACGCCGCCGTAATTCCGGGTCCTGAGTTGCCACGCCCATCGGACAGGTGTTCTCATGGCACTTCCTCATCATCACGCATCCCAAAACAATAAGCGTTGACGTCCCGAAGCCGAATTCTTCCGCGCCCAGAACGCCCGCAATCACAATGTCGCGCCCCGTCTTGATCTGCCCGTCCGTTTGCAGTCGCACCCGCCCGCGTAACCCGTTCATCATCAAGACTTGATGCGTCTCCGCAAGCCCAATCTCCCAGGGGAGTCCCGCGTGCCGTATGCTGGATTGGGGGCTTGCGCCGGTGCCGCCGTCATAGCCAGAGATTAAGATGTTGTCCGCGTGCGCCTTCGCAACGCCCGCCGCAACCGTGCCGACCCCGCTTTCGGAAACGAGCTTGACGCTGATGCGCGCTTGGGGGTTCGCGTTCTTCAGATCAAAAATCAATTCCGCCAAATCTTCAATAGAATAGATGTCGTGGTGGGGCGGCGGGCTTATGAGCGTAACCCCCGGCGTCGCATGGCGGGTCTTGGCGATGCTCACATCAACTTTATGACCGGGCAACTGCCCGCCTTCACCCGGCTTCGCCCCTTGCGCGATCTTGATCTGCAACTCTTCGGCGTTTGCTAAATACTCACTCGTAACGCCGAAGCGTCCTGACGCTACTTGTTTAATGGCGCTTCGCGCCCACGTCCCATCTGGACGCGGCTTGAAGCGTGCCGGATTCTCGCCGCCTTCGCCGGAATTCGACCGCCCGTGAATTGAGTTAAGCGCGGTCGCTATGGTTTCGTGCGCTTCTTTGGAAATAGAACCAAAAGACATAGCCCCGGTGGTGAATCGCCGCATGATCTCCTCAATCGGCTCGACTTCTTCAAGGGGTATCGCCTGCGTTTTCGCAAAATCAAGCAGTCCGCGGATGACGTGAGGGCTTTGGTTGAGCGCGTTTACGGATTGGGAGAATCGTTTGAACGTGGCGTAATCCGCGGAACGGCACGCCCATTGGAGGAGATGTATGGTTTCAGGGTTCCATGCGTGCTGTTCGCCGCTCTTGCGCCATTGGTATTGCCCCAGCTCGTCAAGGAGGTTGTTCCCGGTAATGTGCAAATTCTCCACATGATCAAGCGCGGTTTGAAAAACTTCGGACGTTTCTTTCTCCAAGACGGCGAAATCGACGCCCCCAATGCGGCTGGTCGTGCCTTTGAAGCATTTCTCGATGACCGCGTCTCCCAACCCTACCGCCTCGAATATTTCCGCGCCGCGGTAAGAGCGCAGGACGCTCGTCCCCATCTTGGACATGACCTTAAGCATCGCCTTTTGCAGTCCTTTGAGGTAACGTTTCTTTGCGTTGTGCGCGTCTCTGACACGGGCGCCTTCACGGGCGAGTCGCTCAAGCGCCGCCAGCGACCCGTAAGGTACGACTAAATCAGCGCCATAGCCGAAGAGGAGGGCGAAGTGCATTATCTCCCGCGGCTCAGCCGAGTCTATTATAATAGAAGCTTTGACGCGCAGACCCGCGCGGATAAGTCCGTGGTGAACCGCCCCGGTGGATAAAAGCGCGGGTATGGGAATTTTGCCGCTGTCAGCGTGCAGGCTTTCCCGGTCGGACAAGACGAGGAGCGAAACGCCGTCTTGAACCGCGGACACGGCTTGCGAAACAAGCGTGTCAAGCGCATCTTCCAGCGCGCACGCCGCCCCTTCGTTCCGCAAAGAAAACGTCGCCGATAGGGTTTTAGCCGAGAAGCCGGGAAGCGCCCGTAATCTCTCCAACTCCGTCGGGGTGAGAATCGGATTCTTCACCTTGACGCGGCGGCAATGCTCTGGCGTTTCGTCAAGCAGGTTCGCCTGCGGACCAACGAAACTTGTTATGGTCATCACCAAGTCTTCGCGGATGGAATCAATAGGCGGGTTGGTAACCTGCGCGAAAACTTGTTTGAAGTAATTGTAGACCCGTTGGTTCTTGTCAGAAAAGACCGCGAGGGGCGTGTCCGTTCCCATAGAACTGATCGGTTCTTGACCTGTCTCCACCATAGGGATCAAAAGGCGCTCGACATCCTCTCGCGTATACCCAAAGGCTTTCTCAAGAAAAAACGTCTGCTCAGGCGCGACGCCCGAAGCGTCCGCCCCGTCTTGTTTAAGCAGGGTAACTTGTTTCACCCATTCGGAGTAGGGTTGTTTGCTGTTTACCTGTTGCTTAACCTCTTTATCCGGGATGATGCGCCCTTCTTTTAGATCAACCAAGAGCAATTTACCCGGCAAGAGCCGTCCTTTGTAGGCGACTTCTTCAGGCGCAAAGTCTTGTACGCCTGTTTCAGAGCCCATGACAATCAATCCGTCGCGGGTGATGGTGTAACGGGATGGGCGCAGACCGTTGCGATCAAGCGTGCCGCCCACATACCGTCCGTCGCAGAACACAATGGACGCAGGACCGTCCCAAGGTTCCATGATACAGGCGTGATATTCGTAAAAGTCTTTTAACTCTTGGTGAATCGGGTTTTTTTCGTTCCACGCTTCGGGGATTAACATCATGATGGCGTGGGGTAGGCTTCGTCCGTTCAAAACGAGGAACTCAAGCGCGTTGTCAAAGCTGGCGGAATCGCTCTTGCCCGGCTCTATTACCGGCAGGATTTCTTGGAGTAACGCGCCAAAGCGAGGGTGTGCGAAGAGCGCCTCCCGCGCTTCCATCCAGAAGCGGTTGCCTTTGATGGTGTTGATTTCGCCGTTGTGCGCCACGATGCGGAAGGGCTGGGCAAGGGACCACGCGGGGAATGTATTGGTTGAGAAACGGGAGTGCACTAAGGCGACCGCAGTCTCGACGCTTTCCTCGCTCAAGTCCGGATAAAACTCGCGGAGTTGCCCCGGCGTCAGCATCCCCTTGTAAACGATCACCTTTGAGGACAACGAGGGGAAGTACAATTCGCCGTTTGGCAATTTTTTTTCCAATTTCTTGCGGAAGATAAACAGGGCAATATCCAAATCGGAAGCGCCGTCTTCTTCTCCATTCGGCGCATCGTCCGTTTTTCCGTGTTCTTCTTTAAGCATAAGGAAGATCTGCTTGACAATCGGCTCGGCGCTTGCCGCAATGTCGCCCAATATGCCGCGATTTACCGGTACGTCCCTCCACGCCAGCACAGAAAGTCCTGCTTCAAGAGCGGTTTCCTCGATAAGACCGATGATGTTCACGGCATCGCCTTGTATGAACGCCAAACCTGTCCCGTAATTGCCCGGCTCTGGTAGGTTTTTTATCTGTCTTTTGTAAAATTCATGCGGAATCTGCAACAGAACGCCTGATCCATCGCCTGTCTTGTTGTCCGCGCTCTCGGCGCCGCGGTGTTCCATGCGCTCAAGGACTTCCAAGCCGCGCCGTAATATGCTATGCGACTGCTTCCCTTTGACATCCGCGACAAATCCTATGCCGCAGGAATCGTGTTCATATTCTTCATTGTAAAGACCGTGTCGGTCTATAGAAAAGACCGTATTCTGCCTCATAATGGCTCCTTATAATATGGAAATTGCATTTATTCTATTAGATAACCCCCTTTTATGCAACCCAGCCGAAGGCTGTTTAAATACTTCACAACGGGATGTTGTTTGAAAGGAGGCGCCGCTGTCCCCGCACCCTTCGGGTGTTTAAATACTTCTTAATGGGTGTTGTTTGAAAGGGGGCGCCGCTGTCCCCGACAGGGACGGTTACGCTTGCAAGCAAGCGGAACCTCTGCGTTGTCCGAAAGGAAGCGCCACCGCAAGGCAGGCATCATAAGTAGGAGGGGGGCGCGTCTTTCCCTAAACGGAGGGCGGCACACAGAGGTCCTTGTGGTGCGCCCCCCTGTCTCCAGCCCGCAGAGCGGTCTTCCGCCACCCCCGCCCCGCGTGTCTGACCCCGCGCCGCCGCCCCGCGCGTCTGACCCCGGCGGGCGTGCCTGACCCCGGCGGGCGTGCCTGACACCAGCGGGCGTGCCTGACACCAGCGTGCCTGACACCAGCGTGCCTGACACTAGCGCGTCTGACACTAGCGCGTCTGACACCGGCGGGCGTGCCGACCAGCGTGTCTGACATCTGCGTGCCTGACCCCAGCGTGTCTGAAGCGGTGTGTCTGACACCGTGCCGTCGCCCCGTGTGCCTGACCCCGACTTATCCCTTAAAACACCCGAAGGGTGAAAGAAAAGCCGCCCGGCTTGCACCCGGACGGCCTTTTCTTCCTTTGCTCATTACTATCTGCTATTTGCTCTTTAGGAAACAATCGCCCACAAGATTTCGCTCCAGGGTCCTTTCTGCCCTTTGTTGTTCTGCCATTGGAGGGCGACGTAGACCGTCTTGCCGCGTTCCTCTTCGGTGAACTCCAGCGTATGCGGGGTTCGTGTTGCCAAGAGCGCTTTGGTCAATTCGCCCGCGTCTGCCGGGGGATGGTCAAGCACGCCCCATGAAATAACCGCACCGCTTATGCCATAGGGTTTCGCCTTACCGCTCGCCCCTTGATCGTGGAAATCCACGTTCACGAGGCGGAAGTCCTTGTTTGACAGCGTGAAATCCGGGCGGCTGGTGGGTGCACCCTGAGGCGTGTGGGTGGGGTCTTTGACGTGAAGCCCGTACTGCACGCGCATCGCGTCTGTGATGATAGGATTAGCGAAACGGAATTTGACCATCTCTCTAACCAACCGAATGAATTCCTTCTTTGCCGCGTTTTTCTCCGCGATAACGATGGGATTCCTTGCGGGGCTTTTAGCCTCCGAGTGCAAAGCCTTGAAAGTGCTGAACGCAGTCTGCACGTCCGTGGCTTCTTGCGCTGGTATTTGCAACGCCGCCGCATTAGTTACTACTTGGGAGGTGAAATTCTCCCCGAAATCCACTAGTTCATCCTCGCTTTTGCGCAAAGGATCACTATGTTCTTCCATAAAAACTCCTTACATTATTGATTTACAGGCAAAGCCTGTTTAAAAACTTCCCAACGGGCGCACCCAACGGGTGTTTAACAACTTCACATGGGACGCTGTTTGAAAGGAAGCGCCGCTGTCCCCGTCATGACGGCTACGCTTGTAAACAAGCGGAGCCTATTCGTGGTGTCAGACACCTGCGTAACAGGCGGTGTTTGAAGTGCCGCTGTCGTAACGCCGATAAGATCAGCCGCTACGCCGATAAGATCAGCCGCTACGCCTGTAAGATCAGACACAACGCCTGTAAGATCAGCGGCAACGCCTGTAAGATCAGCGGCAACGCCGATAAGATCAGACACAACGCCGATAAGATCAGCGGCAACACCGATAAGATCAGACACAACGCCGATAAGATCAGCGGCAACGCCTGTAAGATCAGCGGCAACACCGATAAGATCAGGCGCAACGCCGATAAGATCAGACACAACGCCAACAAGATCAGCGGCTACGCCAATAAGATCAGCGGCAACGCCGATAAGATCAGCGGCAACGCCGTGAGCGGGATGGGCTTATTCGGCGTGGTGTCAGACATCCGCCCCCGCACGCCGCCTTATTCCCAGCCGCCCGCTCGCCCATTTTTGACTGATACCGCCGATGTCTGACACCGCTGCGACTGACACTGCCGCTAACCTCGCCCGTTGCCTGTGGTGTCAGACACCGCCCCCGAACCTCGCCCCGTGCCTGTGGTGTCTGACACCAACCGCCCGTAAGCCTCGCGCCTCTGACCCCGACACCGCCGCCCTTGCTCTTTGCTCTCTACGAAGGAAGCCTTTGATGTCTGACACCGCCGCCCGTCTGACACCAGCGTGCGCCAAGAGCAGGAGGCTCGCACTTCGATACCTCTTTCTGCTCTTCGCCCGCCCGTCTTCCTTTGCTCACTGCTCTCTGCTCATTACTCATTAGGAAAGCACCGCCCGGCTTGCACCCCCGGACGGCCTTTTCTTGTCTTCCTTTACTAATTACTACCTGCTACCTGCTACCTGCAAAAGGCGCAGGGCGCCTTTTGCCTAGCCTTTTGCCTATTCCCATCCGCCTGCGGAGCCGCTTACCTTGCTGTCCAGCCTAACGCCGGACCCCGCCGTGCTATTGCGCTTCTTGGCAGGCGAATTAGCGACATAGACCGCGTATCCGTAATCGTTGCCGTTAATCGCGGTATTCCTCAGCGTACTACTTGCGTCTGACCCGTAAATGATCCCGCCCGCCTGCTTGGTAAACGTCCCGCTACCGACCACAACCACCCCGCCGCCGACGTTAGAAGCTGAATTACCACTGATCGTCCCGCCGCTCAGCGTAAACGTAGCATTATTGTTCACATTCACCCCGCCGCCCTCTTTGGCGGAATTACCGCTGATCGTCCCATTTTCCATCCTAAACGTCCCGCCGAGCACGAGCACCCCGCCGCCGTTGGAGGATGTCTTATTGCCGCTGATCGTCCCGCCGTTCTGCGTAAACGTAGCGTTAGTATTCACAAACACCCCGCCACCGACGTTAGATGCGGAATTGCCGCTGATTTCACCGCCGCTCTGCGTAAACGTAGCGTTAGTGCCCACATTCACCCCGCCACCACTACCGCTGGTGGAATTGCCACTGATCGTCCCATTTTCCATCCTAAATATCCCGCCGACCACAATCACCCCGCCGCCGTTGACGGATGCCTTATTACCGCTGATTTCCCCGCTGGTCATCGTAAACGTAGCGTTAGTGTACACATACACCCCGCCACCAGCTTGAGAAGCGGAATTGCCGCTGATAATCCCGCTGGTCATCGTAAACGTAGCGTTAGTGTGCACAAGCACCCCGCCGCCGCTACCGGTGGCGTTATTGCCGCTGATCGTCCCGTTTTCTATCCTAAATATCCCGCCGACCACATGCACCCCGCCGCCATCTTGAGAAGCTGAATTGCCACTGATCGTCCCGCCGCTTAGCGTAAACGTAGCGTTAGTGTTCACATTCACCCCACCGCCATTTTTGGTGGCGTTATTGCCGCTGATCGTCCCGTTTTCCATCCTAAATATCCCACCGACCACAATCACCCCGCCGCCGTTGACGGATGCCTTATTGCCGCTGATTTCCCCGCCGCTCTGCGTAAACGTAGCGTTAGTGTTCAAATACACCCCGCCGCCGCTACCGGTGGTGGAATTGCCACTGATCTTCGAGCCGCTTTCCATCACCAGCGCGCCGCCTCCATTCACCCGTATCAACGAAGCCGTATTGCTACTCCGTCCTTGCAAGGTAACATTGTTTCCCAGAGTCAGTGTTACACCATTTCCTACAGTAAAGAGCGAACCGTCCGAACTCAAGCTAACCCTCCGCTCCGCGGCTCCTCCGTCAAGGGTTACGCTCACCTTCTTTCCACCGTACAAAAGCGTCTGCGGCGCGAGGTTCTCGTTGTTCTTTAAAGTAACCGTATACACGTCGCCTTCTCCCGCGTTGTTTGCGATCCACGTCAACGCTTGGGCAAGCGATAAATCGGCAGGGATGCTCATACTTATCGCTACCCCGGTCAATTCTTGCGTAAGAAGCCGCATCGCCGTTATACCGCTGTCCAACGTTTGATAATCAACTGACCCGCCTACTACCTGCGCCCCGGATTCGAGGTTGATGATCGCCGCATTGAACATATTCTGGTCGCCCAACCGCCGCGCCGCAATCGACAGCACGAGCCGCGGATTATCCCCTTTGCCTATGTCTACCATGTTTTCGTCCGCGGTGATCCCGCTCCCCTGGTTGTCGTATTCCGTCTGTACCTGTTCCAGCGTCGCAGTGCGCGGATACACAGCGTACTTCCGACTCCTGATGAGATTGATGGACAAGATTTGCGCCAGCGTATCCGCGACCCGCGCGTCTATATCCCTGCCCAACTGCACAGGCGTTACCGCCAACTTTTCCAACCGCGAAACGTCTATCTTTGTCGCCTCAATGATCTTCTGTACCATGTCAGGCAGTTTGTTTTGTATCTCCCGTATATTCACGTAGGTCTGAACGTCCCCCGCGACCTGACGCAGATCGTCTATCTTCAAGATCGCAATAGTCAGAAGGTTTTGATTGCCCAACTTGCCGATGTTGCCCGCGACTATGTAGTTCGCGCCGAGTTGCTTCCCGATAGCCATGATGGTATCGGGGTCCGTCATGCCCGCGTCTGCTTGGAACTTCCACTCGCTCCCGATAGCCCGCGTGATGCTCGTGCGTGGAATGGGCGTGAATACCGCGTTTAATTCACGGTTGAACGAGAACAACTCCGCTATGGTCTCGCCTTCCTCCTCCGTGCCGCCGGTAAACGGCAACACAGCGAGGTTGTCTTTTGCAAACACCGCGCCCGCAACCGCAAGCGCCAATAATACAACCGCCAATTTCCTAAAAATCATATAAACCTCCATAATTAAAGAAATCAAAAACGCGCCCGTGCCCGCGTGAGAATACCGCCGCGTGGGTCGAGGAACTCGGCGCAAGTCGGAGAATAGCGCGGCGCGTGCCGCAGATATTTTGTTTCGTTTATATATAAGATTACACAGCGGGGGGGGGGCCAAAGCAGTCGCAACAACTTTCATGTGGGGC
>JAISCD010000043.1 GCA_031265825.1 Treponema sp.
GTTCTGTCTTGGAACCTCTAGGTTCCGCTTTGGAAACTGTAGGTTCTGTCTTGAAACCTCGAAGTTCCGCTTTGGAACCTGTAGGTTCTATCTTGGAACCTCGAAGTTCCGCCGTGGAAACTGTAGGTTCCGCCTTGGAACCTCGAAGTTCTGTCTTGGAACCTCGAAGTTCCGCCGTGGAAACTGTAGGTTCCGCCTTGGAACCTCGAAGTTCTGTCTTGGAACCTCGAAGTTCCGCCGTGGAAACTGTAGGTTCTGTCGTGGAACCTCGAAGTTCTGTCTTGGAACCTCGAAGTTCCGCCGTGGAAACTGTAGGTTCTGTCGTGGAACCTCTAGGTTCAGATAGCAGTTAGCAATTAGTAAAGAGGAAATATTTCGTGGCGAAAAGCCGTCCGCGACATTCTTCTTGAAAGAAGACGCAACGGCTGTTTCGCCTAAAACTGTCTGACTGTTCTTCGCTTCTTCTGGGGGTCATAACCTGTCTCTCGCAAATCACCCCGTAAAAAGGTGGAGTAGAACAAGACGCTTTTAAACACACCATGTGTGAACACACCACGTGTGAACACCCGAAGGGTGCGGGTATAATTGCGAAAATATTTAACCATTCCCTACCGACTCTCAAAGTCAATACGGGGGTCAATAACCGTGTACATTAAGTCGCTTAAAAGCGATAAAAGCAAACCAATGAGTGTGAAGATATAGAGTGTAGCGAAGACTACCGGATAATCTCGATTCATCGTGGACTCAAAACCCAAAAGACCAAGACCATCGAGAGAGAAAATCACCTCGATCAACACGGAACCGGTGAAAAACATAGAGATGAACGCGGACGGGAATCCCGCGATGACGATAAGCATGGCGTTACGGAACACATGGCGGAGCAGAATTTTCTTTTCAGAAAGCCCCTTTGCGCGAGCAGTCAACACGTATTGCTTACTGATCTCGTCAAGGAACGAATTTTTTGTAAGCATCGTCAGACTAGCGAACCCACCAACGACCATAGACGCGATAGGGAGAACCAAGTGCCAGAAATAGTCTAGTATCTTATGCCCCAAACTGAACGTCGCCACATTTGCGGAGAAAAGCCCTCGCAAAGGGAAGATTTTCAAGAAACTACCGCCGGAGAACAACACGACAAGCAGAATTGCGAACAAGAATGATGGAATAGCATTGCCGAAGACGACGGCGGCGCTTGTCCACGTATCAAAATGTGTGCCGTTTTTCACAGCTTTGCGAATACCAAGCGGGATAGACGTCAAATAAATGATAAGAGTTGACCAGAGACCCAGGGAGGCGGAAACAGGCAAGCGTTCCGTGATGAGCTTTAACACGGAGCGACCGCGAAAAAGACTGTCGCCGAAGTTGAAGGTAGCGTAATTTTTCAACATAAGCAGGTAGCGCTCCCAGACAGGCTTGTCAAAGCCGTAGCGTCTCTCGATTTCCGCGATAACCTCTGGGTCAAGCCCTCTCGCCCCGCGGTAGGTAGACGCCCCCTTTGCAACAGCTTCTCGCGCGCCGCCTTCTCCTCCGGTTCCTGCTATACGTTCAAGGCTCATATTACCGTCCAAGCCCTGCATATTAGCGATAGCTTGATCCACGGGCCCACCCGGCGCTATCTGTATGACGAAAAAATTGATCGTAATGATCGCCCACAGAGTCGGGATTATCAATAACAAACGCCGAACGATATAAGATAACATTTAAGCCTCCTTATCTACAGTCTCATAGATTTGACTCAGTTCGGCGGACAACTTATCCATAGCGTTTCGTATTGCGCCGCGTTTATCTGCCTTATAAGCAGGCAAGTCTTCCGACAAGTTCATGAAATTCGCTGGCGTCCACACGACGCGGCGCGGGCGAATATTTATACGATTACTAAAAGTACCGCCCATTGTCCGATTAGCAAAGTCCCACAGGTTCTGTACATGATTCACTTGTTCGTACAAAGGGCTTTCTTCTGAAAGTTTCGGAGCGGAAGGCAAGCGCCAGATAAAATCAACCAATTCCAGATGCCGTTCAGCGTACCATGCTTCGCCCGCGCGAATGTCCGCGAGTCCCCGTTCCAGCCGAGTAAAGCCCCGAAGAGAGGTTTTATTCGGCAAATAAGTACGGTCCCAGTAGATTTGCCGCAGGCGATGAAATCGAGCCGACCGATCTCCGTCAATATGCTTCACTCCCAAAATCTGTTCGGCGCGATCAAGCGCGGCTCGCATGAGTCGATTCACCCGTTCTTCCAATTCGCCCTCGTGAGAGAGGGCGTAACATTCCTCATGCTTCTTGAGCAAGAAATCTCGACACCTTTCCACTCTCCTCGCAAACTTTCCGCCGCTATTTTGCAAGCCAAGGTGCTTTTCTGTTTTCTCAAGCAAGCGGAGTGTCGCGCGTCGAGCTTCTTCGCCGAATTCGTAACGCACGCCCAAGGGCAATATCTCGACAGGCGGAACGTCCGAGGCGCAGACCTCGGCGAGTCGTTTTGCGACGGTAAAGCCTATACGCACCGCGCCTTGTTCTAAATGAGACGTAGATCGGGAAAAGAAAGAGACCGTTCCTTCCGGGGCGACCGCGATAGGGAAGGGACCATCCATGAGTGCGCGGTAAATCCGTTCCATACTCGCGGAGTCCACCTTTGCGTGATAAACAGGCAGACCCCCGATACGAGGCAGAATAAACCGCGCCGCAGGACCTCCCCAGCGTAGGACTTCGTAGCCGTGAATGAACCGGATATGCGGCGGCAAAGCGAAAGAGAACCCCGCTCTTTTTGCAATCCGCCTGAGCTTGAGCAAGATGAACCATCCGAGAATCTGGGGTTCCTGTCCATAAGGGTGGCTGAATGCGAGAATGAGCCGACTCTTCCCACTTAACGCGCGTTCAAAGGCTGAAAACAGGCGATTCCCATTCTCAAGCGCGACCTTTGCGCGACCAATGAACAGAGAGAGGTAGGGGCGGCTCAAAATGCGGATGACAAGCATCGTAAATTTCGACACTCTTTTATTTTTTTCAAAACCAGAATCCCCGTTAGCTCTGATGTTTGGGGATACTCGCGTAACAGGTTTGATATATTGTTTCATTTTTATTTTTATGCTATTAATCGACCGGACGACTGACTATTCTTCGGTTTTTAGGTTCGGTTCAAAGTACTTATCAATGAATTCTCGCTTGATTCGCAATAAATCCTCGCGGGGGATTTCCGTCAACGAGCTCCAACCCAAGTCTAATGTGCGGTCAATGCTCCGATTTTCCGTTTCTCCTTGAGAAAGAAATGTCTGTTCAAACTTCTCGCCGAACTTTAGGTATTGTTTATCGCCTGCGGACAACTCTTCTTCGCCGATGATGCTCGACAAGTTCCTCACTTGTTTCACTTTAGAGTACGCGGCGAAGAGCTGGCTACTGACGTCTTTGTGATCTTCCCTAGTCATTCCCGGACCGATACCGTCTTTCATAAGACGGGACAGGCTTGGCAGACCGGCGACAGGCGGATACACGCCCTTTTGAGAGAGTTCGCGGTCAAGAACGATCTGTCCCTCGGTAATATAACCAGAAAGATCAGGTATGGGATGGCTAATATCGTCGTTAGGCATGGTTAGAATGGGAATTTGGGTGATTGAGCCGTTAGAGTCGTTGATTTTACCGGCGCGCTCGTACAGACTCGCCAGATCAGAGTACAAATACCCCGGATACCCCTTGCGACTCGGCACTTCACCGCGGATGGAGGACACCTCGCGCAATGCCTCGCAGTAGTTAGTCATATCGGTCAGGACGACAAGCACGTGCATATCCTGATGATAGGCGAGGTATTCCGCGGCGGTAAGGGCGCAACGCGGCGCAATGAGGCGTTCAAGGCTTGGAGCGTCCGCGAGCGACAAGAACACGACGACGTTGGAAAGCACGCCCGACTTTTCAAAGTCGTCCAAGAAGAAGCGGGCAACGTCATATTTGACTCCCATCGCGCAGAAGACAACGACGAAAGACTCGTCTGAGTTGAGAATCTTCGCTTGACGGACTATCTGTGCGGCGAGGCGGTTATGAGGCAAGCCATTGCCTGAAAAGATCGGCAGTTTCTGTCCGCGGATCAAAGTATTCATGCCGTCTATGGCGGAAACGCCGGTTTGAATGAAGTCGCGCGGGTAAATACGCGCGTAGGGGTTGATAGGCAAGCCGTTTACGTCCAATCTTGTCGATGAAAAGATGTTGCTATACCCGTCTATCGGCTCTCCCAGCCCGTTAAATATGCGTCCCAGAAGCCCAGGTCCCACGCGCATCTCCATTGGTCTGTTTAAGAATTCGACGCGGGCGTCTTCGGTTGATAAACCGGTATTGCTCCCGAAGATTTGGATAGCCGCGTAGTCTTTACTCAGGTCAATTACGCGACCAAGCCTGCGTCCTTCGTTTCTATCGTAGACCGCGACGACTTCATTGAAGCCAACGTTACAGCTTCGTTCCGTAACGACGACCGGTCCTTCTATGCGGCTCAAGCCGCGATATTCTATTCCTCTCATATCTTTTCTTTTTTCCCTTTTGGTAATTTATCACAATGGGAAATTATTGTCTACACCCGAAGGGTGTCAGTCATATCCCTTTCTCTTCTAACAACGCGGAGGCTCCGCTGTAAGCGTAGCCGTCCTGTCGGGGACAGCGGGTCACCCTTCCAAACAACAACCCGTGTGAAGTATTGAAACACCCGAAGGGTGTTGCAAATTCAGTGGGAAAATGGTATACTTGCGGGTATGTTAAATAAAGATGTATTTATGAACACGTATACTCGGCTCCCGGTTGTTTTTTCGAGGGGGCAGGGGGCTTATTTATTCGACGCGGCTGGAGAAAGATACCTTGATTTCACAGCCGGTCTCGCGGTTAATTGTCTGGGGCATAACTATCCGCCGCTTGTCAAGGCGATAACCGAGCAAACTGCGAAGCTCAACCATGTGAGCAACTACTATCAAAGCGACGTAAGCATAGCGTTTGCGGAGGCGCTCACGCGGGCATCGGGCATGAACAAGGTATTCTTTGGGAATTCGGGCGCGGAGGCAAACGAAGGCGCGTGCAAGATAGCGCGCAAATACTCCCTCCAGAAATACGGCGCGGGGCGGCATACTATCGTAACGCTCACGGGTAGTTTTCATGGGCGCACCATTACCATGTTGTCCGCGACCGGGCAGGACCATTTCCACAAAGACTTCGGTCCCTTCACGGAAGGCTTCAGATACGTGCCTTGTGGAGACATTGACGCGCTCGACAAGGCGTTGGATCGCACCGTCGCGGGACTTTTCATCGAGCCGATACAAGGAGAGGGCGGCGTTATTCCACAGACGCAGGAGTTCATGGACGCGGCGGCGCGGCTCTGTGCGGAGCGGGATATTCTGCTTATGCTTGACGAAATCCAATGTGGGCTGGGGCGCACCGGTTCTTTTTTAGCCGCGTCCGCGTATGGGGTTACGCCTGATGTGGTAACTTTGGCGAAAGGTTTAGGGGGCGGGGTGCCTGTGGGCGCGGTTTTGGTCGGCGAGAAAGCCGCGGATGTATTCGCGCCGGGGGATCACGGCTCGACTTTCGGGGGCAATCCGCTTGCGGCGGCGGCCGGGCTGGTCGTGCTTGAGGCGGTGAACAACGAGGCTTTTCTCAAGGAGATCGCGCGCAAGGGCGAGAGGATCATGGCTACTATCCGCTCGTGGAATAGTCCTGTCGTTAAGGAAGTGCGGGGCAAGGGGCTTATGATCGGCGTGGACGTTACTGCGAGCGCGTGGGATATTACGCTTGCCTGTCTTAAAAAAGGACTGCTCATCCTGTCCGCGGGCAAGAACACGCTCCGTTTTCTCCCTCCTTACACCATAACCGACGAAGAAATAGACGCAGGCATAGCAATCCTGCAAGAATGTCTATAAATAATCAGAAGGGGGGCGCTATTTCCCCACCCGCAGGGTGTTAAACGACTTCATAACGGGCGTTATTAGAAAGGAAGCGCCGCTGTCCCCGACAAATAGCAGAGCGAGACGCTTTAAAACAGACAAATAATCAGGAGGGGGGCGCTATTTCCCCACCTTCGCGGCACACAGTCGCCTTTTTGACGCGCCCCCCTGTCTCCAGCCCGCTTGCGCGGTCTTCCGCCACCCCCCAAAACCCTAAAGGCTGGGGCAAGCAAGACGGGGACAGCGGGTCAACCTTTCGGACAACAACCATTGGGAAGTATTTAAACCCGCTGGCATGCGGACAACAAGTAGGTTCCGCTTGCAAAGCAAGCGTAACCGTCAAGACGGGGACAGCGGCGCTCCTTTTCGGACAACAACCATTATGAAGTATTTAAACACCCGAAGGGTGCAGCGGATCCCCCTTTCGGACAACACCTCGTGTGAAGTCGTCTAACACCCGAAGGTGTCGGACAACAACCATTATGAAGTCATCTAACAGGCTTTGCCTGCCCGAAGGGTGAGAACCACTGCGTCCCTTTATCATAGTGTTTTTTCCCATATTTCATCCTTTCCCTTAATGTTGAACAATGTATTTCCAACTTATTCCCGCTATCGTCTAATATATACAACGAATCTCCCTCCGTTTCATTCTGTTGCCATTCTTTTATATTACTTTCCCTTATTCCCTCTGCAAACATTTTGAAACGCCTCTTTGGTATATTAAAACATATATGCGCGTAATTTTCCGATGGGTCATACCGTTCCCTTTTATCCAAGGCTATCCACGTTTTCCCAGCATAGAAATAGGCGCTACGGTTTGACTTCATAACAGGTTTTAACTTCAAAATATCCTTATAAAAAGAAAACGCCCTGTCAATGTTATCTACAGAAATGGTAATATGGTTTATTCCGTTAATCATGTGCGTCATCCATTTTAGGGAATAATGACTTCCTCAATAGCGCCCCAGGGACCTTTTTCCCCTTTTCGTTGGATTTCCCATCTGCCGCACATGAACACCTTTTCTCCTCGTTCATGCTCTTCAAACACCAGCACGAGGGGCGGGTTCGTATCAAAAGCCGAATCGATCAGTTCTGAAAGGTCTTTGGGATGTTCCTTGAGCTTTGTCCATTTTAGCTCAACGCCCTTCACTCCTGCGGGTCTGCCCCTGCGAGTAGCCCCCTCGTCCCTGTAATACACCTTGATAATCCGCCGCGTGCTGGTGTCAGGCAACAGTTGCGGGGAAGTTTCAGGCGCTTGAACGGGAGAGTGAGTTTTCTTGCGA
>JAISCD010000084.1 GCA_031265825.1 Treponema sp.
CTATGAATTTAAAACTTGACTCTATGAATTCAAAGTTTGACTCTGTGAATTTAAAGTCTGACTCTATGAATTTAAAACTTGACTCTATGAATTCAAAGTTTGACTCTATGAATTTAAAGTCTGACTCTATGAATTCAAAACCTGACTCTATGAATTCAAAGTTTGACTCTATGAATTTAAAACTTGACTCTATGAATTTAAAGTCTGACTCTATGAATTTAAAACTTGACTCCATGAATTTAAAACCCTTTTGACGGTGCGATCTTATATCTCATCCGCCGTTTGTGGGGCACATTTAGCTTCCGTCCTTCCCTTAATTTTATAGAAAAGTTCCCAAGATACAACGCCGCATGAAACGGACAAACAGAAGGATAAAGAGTCCTGTTGCAAGAAAGGAGACGTACAGCGGTTTTGTCTTGGCGACCAGACCTGAGCGCGTTATAGTCATTTCTCCTTTGTCTATTTCTGTAAAGGCAAGGGTGAGCATATCGGCGGAAGGCGCGTTCAGATAGACGCCTTGTCCCGCGTCCGCTATGGATTTAATATTCTCCGAATTGAAACGGGATTCAAAAAGCCCCGTGCGCCTTACTTTGGTAAAGGGGTCTGTGTAGTCTATAGGGATTTGTCCGCTCGAACCAACAGCGACGACCCAAAGATTCACGCCTTCAGAAGGCAAAATCGCCGCGGCTGTTCCGGGGTGTACCGCGCCCGCGTTGTTCTCACCGTCCGTTATCAGTACAACGGCTTTGCGGGGCGCGGTAGAATTGGACAAGTGTAATCCCGCGAGGGCAAGCCCCATTCCCAGCGCAGTGCCGTCTCCCAACTCACCCAGACGCAACGTATCCAATCTTGCGGAAAGTGTGGAATGATCAATGGTCGGCGGCACGAACAGCACCGCGTCCTTGCCCAAACACACAAGCCCTATTGCGTCCGAAGGATGTCTTTCCGCAAAATCCTTCACCAATTTTCTTGCAACATCGAAACGACTCTTGCCGTTCATGTCAAGACAAGCCATGCTTGGGCTTATGTCCAGCGTGAAAACAATGTCTGCGCCGCGCGAGAGCCATACCTTCTGGGACGTTAAAAGCAGAGGCTCCGCGGATGCGGCAAAGAGAATAAAAAACCCGACAAGTTCCATGACTTTGAGTATTTTCATCAGAGCGGCAAAGCCAAAGCCTGCCTTGAAAGGCAAACCTCCAGATGGACCGAGCGGCGTTTTTAGCGTAAGGGCGTCCCTGAACAAACGCGCAAGGGGAAAACTCAAGACAACCATGATAAAACCTGCTATAAGCAGGGAAGGGTGGGTAAACATCATGGTTTCACCGCCCGTATTTGTAGTTTTTCAACAAAAGCCCAGACATCTTCAATAAATATGAGAACATTATCTACATTCACGCCTTCCGCGTTGAAACGAAAGCTGTCCAAACGCCGAAATATCGTCCGCAAATCAGGGCTTTGTGGGCAATCTGGGATGCTTCCGAAAGATGAAAGCGGGAAATAAGAAAATTCGTCCGCGGTCAATGAGGAACAGTCAATGCCAAAGAAACGACTCAAGAAAAGACGGAACTCCACAGCGAGGTTATCCAGAATTCTGTCCTTATGGGGGTTTTTTCGTCCATCGTCGAGGCATCGTTTAATATGGAATATGAGTAAGCGGTTTCTAAACGAAACGCTCAATGAGAGGAATTGCCGTATCAGGAACATACGGGCGCTTACTACTAGTAATATGACGAGGACGAGGAAGATAGATGTTCCGTAGAGTAACGCCGCGGTGCCAGAGACGGCAAGAGGAGGAGCGGGCGGCGAGAGCGACATCGTAGACGGACTGAGCAGAGAGGCTATGGTGACAGACAGGTGGAACTCGTCCGCGAAGCCGGGCGCGATTATGGGCGGCAATTCAATAACACCCGTCTTAAAGGCGGTAAACTCAACGACAAGGCGTATTTCGTCCTTCTGCCGCTCGACCACTATTCTATGCACAACGAGTTCATCTGTCGGCGCTGGCGGCTCTATACTCATCGACTCCCCAATGCCTATATGGGACGCGCCCAATGGCGCAATCAATACCGCCTTATCCCCCACATAAACGGTTTGCGGCACCATATAGGGTTCTTGGGCGTGAAGCTGACAGGGGAACAGAAAGAAAACACAGATCGCGTAAAGAATATTTCTTATTTGAAAGCGAAGCGATAGGCTCATCGGCGTCTCCGACGGCTTTTGAAGAAGTGGATGAGGGACGCGACCGTATCGTCCGCGGTAGAAAGCTCGAATGCAGCGGCGCCGCCGCGGCGAATGATCGCTTTCCAAGAGACGCTCCGGTCGTTATGCCACGTCTCCCACGCGGAACGAAATGAGGAGAAATTGGTCGGCGCATGAAAACGGACGCCTGTTTCCGGGTCTTCCATTGCGATGAGTCCGACATTGAAGAGACTAGTGTCGAGCGGGTCTGTGATTCTTACGGCGATAATGTCGTGTTTTTGGCAGAGTTTACCCATTTCCTGTTCCCAATTCATGCAGAAAAAATCCGATACAACGACAATAAGAGTGCGGCGTTTCAAAATTCTTCCCAAACAGGAGAGGGCGTCTTTGAGATTACTTCCCGCAGGAGCCCTCTTTTCTGTACCGAGTCGGCTGAAAGATGATGCGCTGTTTTCGGCTATATTAAGCGCTTCGTTTATCATGGTGAAAGTATTGCGTTTACCCTTTCTCGCGGAGAAGAATTGAGATATACCCTTATCAAAGAAGACGGCGCCGAGTCTTTCGCCTGAACGTTCCGCGGAAAAGGCGATGAGCGCGGCTGTAAGCGTAGCCTGCTCGAATCGAGACATGGGGCTTCCGCACATCATGGACGCTGAACAGTCCAGACAAAGGTACACGGAAAGCTCTCGTTCCTCGCGGTACATCTTCACGTAAGGCGTAGCGAAACGCGCGCTCACATTCCAGTCTATAGAGCGCACATCGTCGCCTATTTGATAACGCCTGACTTCGTCCGCTTCTATACCTTGTCCGCGAAATACGGAAGTGAAGTCCCCCGCAAGAAGCTCTTCCGTCAAGCCTTCCGCAATCAGGGGAAAGGTGGTGATTTTCTGCAACAATTCATGGCGCGTCAAAAGATTCTCCTTACCAGCCGCGCGGGAGTTGCTTGATGAGCATATAGACCGCCACGCCGCCGAATATGCTTATGAGGGAATTACGTCTCCATAGGTGGACGAGAACGGTAAAGATGGAAGCTGTAATCACCGGGATGCTCTCGAAGGACGCGCCTTTGACAGCCGCGTCTTTTATGGAAACGGCTATCGCGTTAAAGGCAAGAGTCGTCATGGCGACTGGCGGAACGACTCTCTCCACAAACTCCATGCCGCGGAATACGGGTTCTTTCGAGCCTTTTTCAGACTTGTCCCCGTGAAAAACGAGAAACGGAAACACCCTACAAAGAAATATAACCAATCCCATAACAAGGATTAAAATCAACTGTTCAATCATAAGCCAGCAAATTTATTATACTGTTCGGGTAGAAAATGTCAATGCGTGAAGGTCCTCTAGTCACGAAAGTTGCGCTTCATTGCCTTTGCCGTCAAGCTTCAATAACTTGTCATTCATATCTTGGAGTCTTTTTGAAAGCGTCTCGATTATCTTATTGCCGGTATTTTTGTCGATTTGCAAAGCGGCGTTAAACAAGGCAGGCGGCAGAGCCATTACTACGAGATCGGTCTCCGCCTTAGTAGCCGCGCTTCTTATGCTTGAAAGAACATATCCTATTTCACCAAAGAAGTTGTGTTCCATAATAGAGGCGACCTTGTTATCCGCGGTAAGGTAGACTCCCACTTCGCCCGATAGTATATAGAAAATAGTATGGCTCTGCTCACCTTTAAGAAAGATGATCTCGCCTTCTTTATATGAACAACGATATTTCCATAGGCGACCTTCAACGGAAGAAAAGAGAAGCCTTTCAATAAAGAAGGGCTTCTTCCAGCCTTTTTCATCCATATTCACCGCTATCAGCTTGGTAAACAACAAGACGTCTAAAAACTCAACGGTGAAGGCGAATTGAGCGCCGATGAAGAAGAATAAAAAGAAGAAGTAAACCCGTGCCAAAAGGCTGATGAGACCTCCGAGTCTTCCGTATATTAAATAGTAGCGTTCATGATTGATGAAGAGGTTAGGAAACACTAATATGAAGGCATAGCTTACGATGCACAGAGTAGCGCCGAATAGGGCGGATTTCCACTTGGGTGGGCTATTGGGAACCGCGCAGTAAACGCCGAAGGTAAGTACGCCCAGCCCCACAAAGCAAAAGGCGCTGAAAAGCCATCGTTTCATAAAGGCATGGGTAAGGTAAGCGCTTAATGCGAAGATGATAACAACGGCGATGACGGTGAGTTCCAGACACAAGGGTATGAGCCAGCTTTTAAGCGTATTGATCGGTTTTTTATCGGTGAAAATAGAATTGAGTCCCCTTTGCATAGAGAAGGCAAGGACAATCGCGGCCCAAAACAGACTCGCGAGAGAGAACACGCCGACCAGCCCTGTATTAAAGTTTGTAAGGAAGCGGATGATCGTTCCTTCTATGTCAAAGGCGTTTTGGGAGAAGCCTAAAAAGACTATTTCTCCGAGCACGTCCGCGGTTTTCAGGTGAGGGAAGATGGCTGAAAAGACAGATGCGGCGACCAACATCGCTGGCGTGAGGGAGAGCAAGAAGCCGTAGGCTCCAGCGGCCGCATGATTTGCAAGCCCGTTTTTCCCAAAGTCTATGAGGCAGAGCCAGACATTCCGCCCTATTCCTTTTGCAATATTCACAGTAGCGCCTCTTTTATTGATCATGCCTGAACTATAGCAAAAAAGACCGGTTTACGCTATAGTTTCACTATGTATACTCCGTACATTGTTACAGAAACGTCGTCTTATGCGGTGCTTTATAAGCCGCCGCGCCTTCATTCGGTTCCTCTCAAGCGGAATGTCGCGTCTATATCCTTGCTCGACTGGTATGCGGAGATTTTTCCGAAGATACGGGAAGTGAAAGGCAAAAACCCTTGGGAAGGTGGTATCGTTCACAGGTTGGACTACGAGACGAAGGGGCTTGTTCTCGCGGCGAAGACTCAGGCGTTTCTTCACCGTATTCTCGCCCAACAAGAGAAGGGGTTTTTCATCAAGACGTATTGTGCCATAACGAAGCGGGTTAATGGAGCCGCGCTCCCCGGTGAATTTCCCGTGTCTGTGGAGAGCGCCTTTCGTGCTGTTGGTCCGGGTGGGCGGGTGGTAAAGCCTATTCTGAAGCCTTTCCCCAAGAACAAGGACGTTTGTCTTGACCAAGGGCGCTATTATTGCACGGAAATCATCGAGTCTATGGAACGCGAGGATGGGACGGTTTGTTTTCGTTTACGGATTAAACGGGGGTTTCGGCACCAAATACGCAGTCATTTAGCATGGCTCGGATTTCCCATCATGCACGACACGCTCTACGGTGCGCCGTATTACAGTAGTGATCAGAGTGGAGACCTTGCCCTTACCGCAGAAATGCTCTCGTTTCTTGACGTGCACGGCGAGCCGATTTATATTACACCCGAAGGGTGTTAGACAACTTCACACGGGGCGTTATCCGAAAGGGGTCTCCGCTGACCCCGACCTGACGGTTACGCTTGCACGCAAGCGGAACCTCCGTGTTGTTAGGAAGGAGTCGCCGCTGACCCCGACAAGCGAAGCGAAGTCGTACGGGCATAATAAGGAGGGGGGCGCGTCTTTTCCTAAACGGAGGGCGGCACACAGGCGCCCTTGTGGTGCGCCCCCCCCTGTCTCCAGCCCGCCGACGGCGGTCTTCCGCCCCCCCCCCCCAACCCACGTCTGACACCACGCCGCTGACACCGCAGGTCTGACACCGCACGCCTCCCTTTGCTAACTGCTAACTGCTCGCGCAACTTCTGCGGAAGCTCGCGCAACTTTCGCGGAAGCTTCCGCAACTTCTGCGATTGCTGTTGTAACTTCTGCGGGACTTCCCGCTAGGAAAGAAAAGACAGCTTGCTTCATTTTCCAAAGAGGAAAGTACCTGAGTTTAGATACATGGTCTCGTCTCTTTGTCTTCCTTTACTCTCTGCTCACTACTCATTACTCTTGCCGAATTTACGTCTTCGGTGAAAGAATCCGTCTGTATGAAGTTAGTGAAAGGGGAGGGGGGAGCCGCCCCAGAGGAGCGGCCCTCAAAGATCGAGGAAGGTATTAGTTTTTAGTTACCGTGACTTTCTTGTTTACCGCGTTGTAAACAATGGTGTAGTTGCCGCTACCTGAAGAAATATACCAAATTATAGTCCGTGTTAGTATTGTCAAGCCTGTCAGTATTAAACACCACCGTTCCGTCGCCGCTGGTCCAAGCGTATTTGTCGTCGCCGGTTCTGCCTTCCGGTACAATCCATGTTTTTTTCCAACCACTATCCTCACCGGTATTTGCAGGAGAGAAGCGGAAGTCGCGTTCGCCTTTTGAATTGCCGTCGCCGGTACCTTCTAAATTCCCAGTCCATGTGAATATCGCGCCGTTCCGATCCATTACGATACCTGTCGGATCCCAGTTGTTCATAACACCCATTATATATATGTGAGCGTCTATGACCGCCACAGACACAGGCACCGAATTATATTTGCCCAAACTTTTCACGGTAATCCAAAGCTTATGTCCTATCCATTCACCACTACCGACCGTTAATACTCCCGTACTAGTGATTGATGTTCCATTGCCTGGGAGGGCATTAGTATGATCATCATCGTCGCCGTAGACCGCCCAGTCTATCGTCGCGGTAATGCTTATATGGTAAGCGTAAGGGTCGGGTTGACGCTTGTATCGCCTGCGATTGTGGTATAAGTAGACGCCGCGTTCTCCGCGCCGGTTTTGACGGCCCATGTAACCGCTTTTGAAACACCCACATCGCCGGTAACAGCGGCTGTAAAGACGACCGTTCCACCCGCCGACGCCTCGTCATTGGAGTCCAAGCCGCTTGTCGCCGTAACCGCAAGAGCCGTTACTTTCGGCGCCTCGGCGAGTATCGTAACTGTCGCGCTGTCGGTATGGGTAACTCCGTTGATTACCGCGGACGCGGTAACGGTGAACACTGTGCCTACAGCCACGCCAGCCGGTATGCTTAAAACGCCGTTGCTTATGGACGCGGCTGTCGTGCCGTCGGTAGCGTTCCACATTACAGTCGGGGTGGGGGAGGGGATATTCTTTCCCTCGAAGGTCGGGGTCAAAGTTACGGTATGCGCGTTTGCGCTATAGACCGCGGAGCTGTCGCCAATTGTTATGCCTGTGAAAATCACCGGCGTTTCAGCGCGCACCTTCATCGTCCCCACGTTAAATGTGATTTTGTAGTAATCGCCGTCAGGGAGTCTATATTAAGATGAATGACTCCGCCTGTAAGATGAGTCGCTACGCCGTGAGTGGGACGGGCTTATTCGGCGTGGTGTCAGACACCGGGTCTGCTCTCGGTGTCAGCCGTCGCCTGCGCCGCCCGCCAAAGGCGGGCGCGGGCAACGCGGCAGTGTCAGGCATCGCCTTACTACGGGGTGGTGTCAGACATCGGGTCTACTACTCGGCTTGGTGTCAGTTACCGCCTTACTTGTCAATGACAAGTAACCTGCGGCGAGCGGACGGTGTCTGGCACCGCAGGCATAGCGGGCGCGGTGTCTGGTACCGGCGGCGCCTCATGCCTTTCTCGTACAGCCCAACAAGTACGACTTATATCACAACAAGTAACCTGCGGCGAGCAGACGGTGTCTGTCACCGCAGGCGTAGCGGTGGCGAGCGCGGTGTCTGGCACCGGCGGTGCGTCATGGCTTTCTCGTACAGCATAACAAGTACGACGCATATCACAACAAGTATGATCCATATAACAACAAGTATACCCATATAACAACAAGTATACCCATATAACAACAAGTATAATCCTTATTATGACAAGGATGAGTCAGACTATGACAAGTAAATGAAATATTATGACAAGTATGAGCAATATTATGACAAGTAAAAGAGATAGAACAACCGCTAAATCGTTGATAACGGCAGATGCGTGAGAGAAAAGAGCAAAGAAGAAAGACGGGCGAGGGTTGGGTTGGGCGGCGGCTGACACCACGCAACGGGGCGGGGGTTCGGAAGCGATGGCTGACACCACGCACGGGCAGGGTTTCGGGGCGGTGTCTGACACCCGCAACGGACGGGGTTTGGCGGGGGGAGGGGGTGGCGGAAGACCGCGCAAGCGGTCTGGAGACAGGGGGGCGCACCACAAGGGTGTCTGTGTGCCAACCTCCGTTTAGGGAAAGACGCGCCCCCTTCCTGCTTATGACGCCTACCTTGCGGCGGCGCATTGAGAGCAATATGAGATTTGTCTATGTTGTTAGGAAAAGTTATTTTTCGAGAACGTAACTTTCTTTAAAGCCGTCCATAGCTTTTACGAGCTTCAGCCAGAACTCCGCTTCGCTTTTGGTGCGATGCGGACCGCTCCGAATACGGAACACAGTTCGTTCTTTGACGACGCTGTTTTCAACCACCACATTAGGAATACCTTCTCCGTCAAGGATCGCTTTAGCTTTATCGGCGTTAGCTTTGACGGTAAATGAGCCTGTTTGTATCCAATACTCTGATCTTTCCTGCGGTTTCGGAGTTGTTTTGACTGCGGGCGTGGTCGTAGTAGGTTTTGCCGGGGTGGTTTTCGCAGGTGTGGTGGACTTCGTAGGAGTCTGCGTCTGGGTGGTTGGTTGCTTTGGAGGAGCTGGCGAAGTCGCTGGCTTTTCCACCACAGGCGTAGATACCGTAGGTGTAGGCGCGGGTTGGTTTGGTGTTTCCGAGATCGGAGTCTGAGTTATAGTTGTAGGCTGACTTGGACTAGCTGGCAAAACATTTATGGTTACAGAACCGTCCGGGTTTTTTGCGCTTTCTACCGCGTTAGCGTCGGGACTGAAGTTGTTGATAGTGATGTTCTGGGAAGTCTCCCGCTGTTGGGTTGGAGTTGTTACCATTTCCATTACGTCCGCGGACGCGGGTTGTGGATTATAAATTTCTGCTGGCGCCACTGCCGCCGCCGTCGCGGTTGCCTTGTTGTTTGAAAGTAAGACAAGGGGAAACAGTATCACGGCGGTTAAAAATACACCTGTTATAATCGCTATAAGTAAAATCTTCTTCTTTTCCATAAAATTAAACTCCTTTCGGAACTTTTCAGCAGACTACGCTATCTTTTTACATGCCGGACGTTAGGTTTAGCTTCTCAATAATCTTATCTATCTGTTTTTCCGGCTCTCTACCTATATTATAAATAATATAGGTAGTCTTTTTATTTTCGGCGTTTTTATATAAAAATTCAATAGCAAAAGAAAAATTCTGGCTTTTGAACCGATTAACAATACTAAACCATGAGAGACGATCACGACATTTTGCTCGGATAAGACGGATAAACAACGGCGCTTTTACTACAATAATAGCGTCAAGGCGTGGAAGAATACTTGTCTTGTGAAGTAACGCCGCATTGACGACGCAGTTTTTGTTTCTTTCTATCCAATCTTCAATAAACGTATTCACACGCGGGTGAACTATCGCCTCCAGAGCGGTAAGTTCTGTTGGTTTCCCGAAGACTTTCTCGCCGAGCAGTCTGCGATTTATACGCCCGCTCTCCATAATATCGCCGCCGAAGCGCTCTACGATAGCCGCTTGTTCTGTTTCAATGACCGTATGCCCCAGTTTGTCAACGTCTAGCGTGGTAAAGCCTTTTTCCCTAAAAATATCGGCGACATGATTCTTCCCCGCGCAGTAAAGTCCTGTCAGTCCGATGAGTCTTCCATTCATTTTTCAAAAGCCGCATCGTAAAGGCGCGTGAGCATACTGCTTATCTTCTTATCATAGTCTGGGTCAGTCGCCCATTTACCGGTAAGCCCCTGAATGGTTGGAGCAACGCCTTTTTTCACCCATTTATAACGCGGGTCAACCAAGTCCTGTTTCAGCGGCTCTTCGGTCGCGTAAGCCTTGAGATGCTGAATATGGGCGCGGACGCCGAGACGGGGTGTGGGAAAACGCTCGCCCGGATGTTCCGCGTCTATTGCGCCAAGTCCGCAAAAGTTGTTCATATCCGGCGTTACCAGATTCCCAAAGCGCAAGTAACCTGTTTCGAGGCACATCTGAGAAAAAGCCGCGTCGTGGTTCACCCCTTCGATAGCCGCCTCTTCCACGTAAAGGCGGGACAGGTCCTTGACAAAATCGGCATCCGCCTGCTGATTCGTTTCAAGCAGAAAGGCGGATAATATTTCCGCCTTGACAAGCCCCTTGCCCATGATACTTTTAGGTATGGTTGGCGTGACGGGTCTTGACGGAACAGCCGCGATATTCTCAGGTGTGGTTGAATCGACGATTTCTGGCGGAACAATCGGTTCCTTTCGTGTGGTACACGAAGCAAGAATTACCGCCGCCGCTAGGATTGATAAAATTGCGTTTCTCATTTTCTTTATAATACAAAAATTCTACGGATACTTCAAGTCGTTGAATACTAGGTCGGACAGAGGGTAGGGGAGGGGGCAATGAGCAGTCAAAGTGAGCGCCTTGCGACGCTCGCCCTGACTGCCTTGTAAATTAGCTATGATTGATTTTTACTAAAATATGCGCTTCGGAGCAGAAATTACTCTTGTCCACCAAAAGTTGCATACCGTCCGCCTCTCTCTTGAAGAAATCAGAGACCAAACCTGAGAGTTTCTTGTCGGTTGGATTCAGTTTGACCATGATAGAGCGGTATAAATCCATTATATCGGTCCCGAAATTCCATCTCGCAACCGATTCAAAGCCGTAGTTCTTATTCATCCATTCAATAGACTTGAAGCTGAACAGGTGCGTATGCGTTGTGGCGAATTGGCGGTTGAATACGTCGGGGAAAACAAGCCCAAATACGTTGCTCAATGAGAAGAGGGGGACAGAGAAATACATATACCGCACATTTTTATTGTTCTGAACAGCCTCAAGTAGCGCGGACAGATCGCTGATGTGTTCCAAAACGCCGATAAATGACAAGACTTGTTCGGTCGCGTTTCCTACAATATCCGCCAATTCATTTTGCTGAATCGTTTGCAGGTAATCGCTGCGGAGCATACGGTTGCCGTAAGCGACTTCTTGATCGGACATATCTATTCCTCGCGCCGAATACCCAAGCCTTTGTAGAGCGCCGACCAAGTAGCCGCACCCGCATCCGACATCAAGGAAGTTGGTATTCTTTGTATCCACGTTAAGTGAACGCAAAGAATCAACGAGGAATAAGGCTTTCGGAATATACACGGACTCCAGCCGCGCGATATATCGCGTTTCCGAAGGTTCGACGTAGAAGCCTCCAAGCCCTTCGCTGGAATACACAACCTCTGCAAATTCAAGCGTATCCTCATGTCCTCCATTCAGATGACCGCAGTTTTCACACAGAAAGAAATCGACGCCAAGGTCTGTGAACGTTCTTTCACGCGGTAAAGCGCTTCCGCATAATTTACACTGGGTCCTTTGGGGTTGCTGTTTGTATACAGCCCAAATTTTTCTGGCTGTATTCAGCCATTTTTCATTTTCATTAAAGAAGCTTGATTTGACATTTAATATGTCAAACATTGATTTCCCGTAGCGGGTTATTTCTTGCTGGGGGGGGGGGTAATAATAGGGATCATAAATTCTTCCTTTAGACAGAAATAGTCTGCATTTGTAACACAAATGCCCTCATTCTTTATGAGGTATATTTACCTTACCATACTATTATCTTTATGTCAACTAATAATGAGCAAAGAGCAAATAATAATGAGTAAAGAGTAAAGAACAAGGAGGAAAGACGGTCGGCGGTATCAGAGGCGTGAGCGCGAGGGTGTCAGACGTGTCGGGAGGTTTTTCCTCCGAAGGAAAAGTTTTGCCTTCCGAAAGGGAAAGTCTGCCTTCCGAAAGGGAAAGTCTGCCTTCCGAAAGGGAAAGTCTGCCTTCCGAAGGAATAATTCATTCCTCCGAAAGAAAATAGGGAAAAACACGGCTGGTTAAGCCTCCTTTTGACCGCGAAGCCTTTTGACGCCCTCGTTCCACAACGTCTATCAATCGTCCCCTTAAAACGTATACTTCAATCCTATTTTCACGAAATTGTTGTCATGGAACTGACCGAAGAACGCCTCGTCGCTATCCGACTTGAAAAAACGTCTCGAATAAGACATACTCTTATTCATGAAGTTTTGGGACTATCTGAACGAGACTTTACGCCCTGCGGACACCGAAACGGCGACAGTCATTGACCTGTTCGCGGGCGCGGGCGGATTATCTTTGGGCTTTGAGACGGCGGGTTACAAGACAATCGGCTACGAAATGGACAAAGCGGCTTGTGAAACCTACAATAAAAACCTGTCCGGTATATGCCATGAAGTAAAATTATCTGTCGGATTTGAATATCCCGAAGCGGATATTGTCATTGGCGGCCCGCCCTGCCAGCCGTTCAGCGTTTGGGGATACCAAAAGGGCGCGTCCGATACGCGGAACGGCTTCCCAATCTTTGTCGAGGCAGTCCAACAACTACAGCCGTCAGTGTTCCTTTTTGAAAATGTTCGCGGCTTGTTATACGCGAATAAAGATTATTTTGAAACGGTGCTGGAAAAATTAAAAGCGCTTGGCTATATCATCGAATATAAATTATTGAATGCCGTCAATTACGGAGTCCCGCAAAACCGCGAGCGGCTGTTTGCCGTGGGACACCGTGGCAAATTCCATTTTCCCCCGCCTCAAAAAAAACGGACTACCGTTGGGGACGCGATAGGCGATTTAATGTATACTACGCCGCCGGAAAGCAAATTCCTCACCTCCGCGATGGACGCTTATGTGGCGGTGTATGAAAAAGCGTCCTCTTGCGTGAAGCCCCGCGACTTATACCCGGAAAAACCAGCGCGAACATTAACGTGCAGGAATCTCGCCGGGGCCACAAGCGATATGCAACGGGTGCGCCTTCCCGATGGCAGGAGGAGGCGGCTTTTACACCGCGAAGCGGCGCGGCTTCAATCGTTTCCTGACTGGTTCGAGTTTTTTGGAAATGAAACCCAACAATTTAACCAAATAGGAAACGCCGTTCCGCCACTTTTGGCATATAAAATAGCGCTGGCGGTAAAAGAGTATATACGTTCAGGCGCGTTATACGAAACAAATGAAATACTTGAAGAAAGATATGTTATTGAAATGGAGGATTGTCCCTTATTTCAATTATGAAAACCTATATAACAAAAAGCGCTAAGAGCGCGAAAGTTCAAAAAATGATAAACGAGGCGCTTGATATTCTTGAAAGCGTTGGTATTCCTTTGGAAAACAAAACTAAACGTTCCCTTGAGCGTATGGCTGTTTGTTTTCTTGCCGTCTCTTCTGTAACCGATAATTGGTCTAAGGCGCACTCTGAAATTTTTTATAAAACCCGCGATGTCATAAACTACGTCAACGCGCATTTTGAGGAAAACATATCGTCAGGTTCTTACGACGATATACGCCGCAAAGATTTAAAACTATTGGTTTTGGCAGGTCTTGTGGTGAACAGTGGGGAAAAACAATCCGCCGCGACTAATGATCCTACGCGAGGCTATTCATTGGACGAAAGTTTTAAGGATTTGATTGTCAACTATGGCGGTAAGCAATGGGGACAAAAGTTACAGGCTTTTATGCAAGACCGCCCATCATTGGCGGAGATTCTGGCGAGGAAACGCGATATTGAACAAATTCCGGTAAGGCTTCCCAGCGGCGTTGAATTGCGCTTTTCGTCCGGTGAACACAACATTTTGCAAAAGAAAATCATTGAAGATTTTCTGCCGCGCTTCGGCAATGGCTGTTCTGTCTTGTATATTGGCGATACAGCGCATAAACTACTTCATATTGACAAAGAAAATTTGAAAAGACTAAATTTCTTTGAATTATCCCATGAGGAATTGCCTGATATTATCGCCTATAATTCTCAAGATAATTGGCTGTTTCTCATTGAAGCGGTTCATAGCACGGGACCGATGTCAGAAATTAGAGTCCATGCACTCAAGAAACTTTTGAAAGATTGTAACGCCGAGTTAATTTTCGTAACGGCTTTTCTGAGACGTGAAGATTTCCGCAAATGGAGCGTC
>JAISCD010000086.1 GCA_031265825.1 Treponema sp.
GGTGTCTGGCACCGAGCAGGTGTCTGGCACCGAGCAGGTGTCTGGCACCGAGCGGGTGTCTGGCACCACGCGGGTGTCTGGCACCGGCAACGGCAAGGTTTCGGGGCGGTGTCTGGCACCGAGCAGGTGTCTGGCACCACGCGGGTGTCTGGCACCACGCGGGTGTCTGGCACCACGCGGGTGTCTGGCACCTCGCAGGTGTCTGGCACCACGCGGGTGTCTGGCACCACGCAGGTGTCTGGCACCGCCGTGTCTGACCCCGCCGCCGACCCCACCGTGTCTTTGCTCATTACTACCTGCTACCTACTACCTACTACCTGCTCATTGCTCATTGTTATTTCAATCACTTCTCCAAGACGGTCTAGCAAAGAGTAAAAGTCTGCATTTTTATCAAAATCAACAATGTCAATATCGTTATCTACCGTAAAATATACCTTTGAACATATTTCAAAAAACCTTCCCTTGGGAAGTCCTTTTACGCCAATATCAATATCCGAATCGTCGTGGTTGTTTCCCGTAGCCAATGAACCAAACAGATAAATTGATTCACAGCCTTCTCTTTTGAGTAAATTTGCGGCAGTTTCAATATCTTTGCGATATTTTTGAGGGATATTAAGCAAATTTGATATGGGAAGTTTCATGGTCGGTTTTCTCTTTTAGATTATCATCCAATCTCACATTGGAATATAGTAGTTAGCAGGTAGTAGGTAGCAATTAGCAGGTGTCAGCTCACTCTTCTAACAACGAGTAGGTTCCGCTTGTTTACAAGCGTAACCGTCAAGACGGGGACAGCGGCGCCACCTTTCGTACAACACCCCGTATGAAGTATTTAAACACCCTTCGGGTGCTAATGGAGGTCGCCCCATCTTTTGCCGATACTTACGCTTGCGCGGAGAGGGACTTTGAGGCTGACCGCGTTCTCCATACATTCCCGCACGATAGCGCCCGCATCAGCGGCGATTGCTTCAGGCGCTTCGAGAATAAGTTCGTCATGAACTTGCAAGAGAAGTTGCGCCGGATAATTCAGCGCGGTCAGAGTCTCGTCAACCTTTAACATGGCGACTTTTACAATGTCAGCCGCGGAACCTTGTATCGGCGTGTTCACAGCCACCCGTTCCGCGCCCGCCTTCTCAAGCTTGTTCGGTGAATTGATAGCCTGAATCAGACGGCGGCGACCCAAAAGCGTCGTAACAAAGCCCGTCTCCTCGGTTCGCTTGATAGTCTCCGCGACAAAACGACTCACCCCTGAATAAGTCTTGAAGTACATACTGATGAAATTAGCCGCCTCGCGCCGACCAACGTTGAGTTCCTTGGCAAGACGGAACGGGCTTATTCCATAAATCACCCCGAAATTGATGATCTTGGCAATACGACGCTGGTCAGCCGTAACCGCGTCTTCATCAACGCCAAAAATCAGACCCGCCGTGCGTATATGTATATCCTTGCCCTCGCGGAACGCGGATATAAGGTTGTTATCATCGGAAAGATGCGCCAAAATAACCAACTCAATCTGACTGTAATCCGCAGAAATGAGAAAATACCCCGGACGCGCCACAAAAGCTTCCCGAATACGCCGCCCCTCTTCATCCCGTATCGGAATGTTCTGCAAATTCGGGTTGCGACTCGACAAACGACCGGTCGCAGTGCCCGTCTGCACGAAACTTGTGTAGACCCGATCCTCCGCATCCGCAAGATTCTCAAGCGCGTCAATGTAGGTTGACTTAAGCTTCGCCAGAGTGCGGTGGTGGAGAATCAACGCGGGCACCGGATCCTCCTGCGCGAGTTCCTCCAGAACTACCATGTCCGTAGAAAAACCCGTCTTGGTCTTCTTGCTCGGCTTAAGCCCGCGCTCGACAAAAAGTACCTTCTGTAACTGAGACGTTGACGCAATGTTGAACTTATGCCCCACAGCATGGAAAATCTCATCCTGAATCTTGTCCAGAGACGCGCCTATCTCAACGCCGTACTCCGCGAGCGACTTCTTCTCAATGCGAATACCCCTTCCTTCCATTTCCGCCAGAATCGATACAAGCGGCATCTCAAGCCCATAAAAGAGAGAAGCCATGTTCCCAAGACGGGGTTCCAAAAGCATCTTCAGACGAAAACAAAAGTCCGCGTCCTCTGCCGAATAAGCACTCGCCATCTCAAGCGGCACATCAAGGAAAGTACTCCCCTTCGGCACGAGACTATGGTAGCTCTGGGACGTGTAATTAAAGTAAAAACTAGAGAGGTTATCAAGGGAATAACTTGCACGTTCAGGATCAATAAGCCACGCGGCAATCATAGTATCCCAAATCTTAGACCGCCACCGCTTAAAACCCCACGCGCGAGAAACTTCATAGTCATATTTAGCGTTGTGCGCGATTATGGTGAGATCGGGGTCCTCAAATAACGGGACAAGCGCCTCTTTCACAAGCAACGGATCGACAAACGGCGCATTGCCCTCGTGCGCCGCAACAGGTACATAAATAGCCTCCTTGAGCTTGACCGCAAAGGATAAGCCGACAGGTTTGGCGTGCCAGGCATCAAGAGAATCAGTCTCAAAGTCAAGAGCGATACATCCTTGCTTGTGTCCTTGTTCCAAGACCGCCCGAATCTCCGCAATGTCAAGCACCATCCGATACACGCCGTTGCCCAGAAGCGGGGACATATCTTGTTCCTCTTGCACCTTCTTTTCCAACGCGGCTTTCCACGAGCCCCTTGAGAACATCTCCGCAGTCTCACGACAGTCTTCCCGCGCAAGGATCACCGCGCCCGCTTGCCTGTTTATGTTTCTTATAGAGAAATCTTCGAGCGAATCGTATTTCAACGGCACATCACTTCGCAAGGCAATGAGTTTCTGTGAGAAATAGGCGCTTTCCCGCCCCTTCGCTAACTTTGTCCCTGTAGGTCCTTCAATGCCAGCAATGTTCGCATAGATTGCGTCCAACGATCCGTATCGCATTATAAGCTTCGCCGCAGTCTTATCGCCAATGCCTTTTATGCCCGGCACATTATCTGAAGTATCGCCAGCAAGAGACAAGAAGTCGAGCATACGTTCGGGCGGGATACCCCATATCTCCTTGACTTCTTCTATACCGAGGAGTTCCCAATTCTCGGTTTGCTCTCTGCAAGGACGTAGTTCATATACACCGTCTCCTACAAGTTGGAGGAGGTCCTTATCGCTGGAGAGAATGTAACATTCCCGCCTCTCTCGTTTGCATCTCTCCGCAAGCGAGGCGATAATATCGTCCGCTTCAAAGCCTTCGGCGTGTGTCATAGGGATGCCAAGCGTCGAGAGTAGTTCTTCGATGAGAGGGACTTGGGCGTGTAGGGATTCCGGCGCTTGGTTCCTATTCGCTTTGTATTCCGCATAAAGCTTGTGTCGGAAGGTTTTGCCTCGCGAGTCAAAGACGACGGCAAGTAGTTCAGGCGCTTGAGACGAGCCGTCTGAGCAGGGGACGCCTCTGTCAAGGAGGTTCGCCAACGTCCGCGCAAACCCGAAAAGCGCGGATACATTCCTGCCAACCGAGTTGCGGAACGGTCTTTTCAGAAAAGCAAAATATGCACGGTAAATAAGCGCATAAGCGTCTATTAGGTAAAGGGGGGATGACATTAAATAAATCTCCTTCTTAAAAATGGGATTTTAGGGGGAGGGTAGGGCGGGGGTTGGTTGCTATACTTATCGTTGTGTAAAAGTCTTAAACTTCGTTGCTAACAAGGACCTTTTCCCCACTATCCTTCCATATCCACAAACGAGGCGCTTTCGCCTCCCATAGAGTGGAGAGAACGTCTTGTATAAGGATTGCTTCGGAGGACTTCCATTTGTTCCTTCAATTCGTTCATACGAATTTCAAGAGTATCGCGGTTTTGTTTGACTTTTAAGCTCGCTTCAGTTTTGAGGTTTTCAAGTGCTGACTGGATTTTCGCCACATCTGGCGCTTCGACGGTTTTGATACTTGTACGGTAGAGAGGTTCGAGTGGAGTGAGAACTTTCTGTATAGAGAAAATGTCGGAAAGCATCTTTTCTTCTATCTCAATGTGTGAAAGAATGTCTTCCGCGCTTCCCTTTTCAATGACAGGTTTCTGTTTATCAAGGATGTTAAGGTAACTACGAAACCGCTCTCTCTGTTCACAGAGGAGTTCGCGGAAACGCTTTATCACCGCTACTCGTTTTTGTAATTCTTCTTGCGTAATTGCTACCATATAGCCTGCTAGTAGGAAATATCTACACTAGGAACGTATCTACTTTTTTCTTCAGCGGCCATTTTTATTGATATTTCAGACCATGTACCGCGTAGTTCACTGATAAGATTGCGGACCACGGTGATCTTCTGTTGATCGTGTTTTATGTTTGCGTCTGTCAGTTCACTGTTAAACCATGTGTAGAGGTTGAAAAGGTTCTGGGCAATCTCACCGCCATTGTCAAAATCTAACGAAACTATGAGTTCCGTAACGATATTCTGCGTCTTAATGACCGCTTTAGAAGTGGGTTCTATCTTTGACGGGTCCTTTTTTCCATTTTTGTTGTACTCGTCGAGCAAGTCTATAGCTATATCTAGCTGACGAACAGCCTCGTCGTAAAGTATAACCAAAAGCTGGGACGGGCTTGCCGTTGTTACACTCGTATTTTTATATGATGATACTGCATTATATGCCAAATCTGTCTCCTTCTTTAATAAAGATATAGTCTACTTGAGGGGAATAGAATTCATCGGTGAACAAGAATCCATTCCCCTCTCGTACTTTTACCGTCTGCGGTCGTATCGGTCGTTGCCGCCGCGCCTGTCTCCACCTCGGTCGCGGTCGTATGGCCGGTCGGAACGCGGAGCACGCTCGGCTCGCTGCCCATGCGGGGATTCGCCGTTAGGATCAATGGCGTCAATATAGGACAGGTTGATTCTGCCTACCTTGTCAATCTCAAGTACTTTCACAGGAATCTCCTGATTCTCCTTCAGAACATCAGCAACGGTATTGATTCTTTCGCGGGAGAGTTTAGAAATATGAACAAGTCCTTCTTTGCCCGGAAGAAATTCTACAAAAGCGCCGTACTCCATGACACGTTTGACCACGCCGTTGTAGACACGCCCTATCTCTGGGTCTGCCGCGATGCCTGTAACCGCGACACGGGCGCCTTCCGCGTCTTGGGGATTGCGTCCGTATATCGTAACCGTGCCATCGTTTTCCGTATTGATCTTCACATCGTACTGCTCGCACAAGGCTTTAATGGTTTTACCACCCGGTCCGATGAGGGCGCCGATCTTATCAACGTCTATCTTGAGGCTCACGACCTTAGGCGCGAATTCGCTAATGTCTTCAGCCGGCTTGCTGATGACTTGATTCATGATGTCCAAGATGTGCAGTCTGCCTCGTTTCGCCTGTTCCAGTGCCTTCCGCATAATTTCAATCTTGAGTCCAGCGATTTTTATATCCATCTGGAAACCGGTAATGCCGTCTGCGGTTCCTGCAACCTTAAAATCCATATCCCCAAGGTGGTCTTCCTCGCCCAAGATGTCGGATAAGACCGCGTAACGATCTCCATCTGTAATCAGTCCCATAGCAATGCCCGCGACCGCTTTTTTCATCGGCACACCCGCGTTGAGCAATGACAAGGTACCGCCACATACAGTCGCCATAGACGATGAACCGTTGGACTCCATAACTTCGGAAACCATGCGAATGGTATAGGGGAAAATTTCTTTTGTAGGAATCATAGCTTCGAGGGAGCGGTGGGCAAGGTTGCCATGCCCTATTTCTCGACGTCCGGTGGCAAGCCTGCCGACTTCGCCGACCGAGTAAGGCGGGAAGTTATAGTGCAGGATGAAGTGTTCGCGTTTGTCGCCGTCAATGTCGTCAAAAACCTGCTCGTCCATTGATGTACCGAGTGTTGTTACAGCTAAGGACTGGGTTTCGCCCCGGGTGAAGAGTGCGGAACCGTGAGTACGGGGTAAGACGTCGATTTCGCACGCAATATTGCGAATATCTTCCGTACCGCGTCCGTCCACGCGCAGTCCCTTGTCAAGAATTGATGAACGCAGGATGTTGTACTGTAAATCCTCGAAAAGCGCGTCAAAAAGTTTCGCCTGATTTTCGTCCGCGAGTTGTTCCGCATACTTTTCCTTTAAATCGGTTTTGATCGTGCGGATAGCCGCATGACGCTCTATCTTGCTTTTTTTGAAACAGGCGGATTGGAGGAGGGGTTCAGCATCTGCGCGGATGGCGTCTGTGTTTTCAAGAACCGCATTACTTTTGGTGAGAGGCAATTTTTCCTTGCCGACAAGGGAACGGAGTTTTTCCTGAAATTCGTACAACTCTTTGATGACTGCATAGGCTTTCTCTAGTGCGTCAATCATCAAGCTTTCGTCAACCTCGTTTGCCCCGCCTTCGACCATAGTGATGCCGTCTTTGGTACCCGCAACCACGATTTCCATGGTTGATTTTGCGATGTCGTCGTAAGTGGGGTTCACCACGAGTTGACCGTCAACTTGACATACGCGCACGCCCGCAATAGGACCGTTGAACGGAATGTCTGAAATATGGACTGCGGCTGACGAGGCGATGATTGCCAACATATCCGGTGGGTTCACCTGATCTGTGGAAAGCACAGTCGGCACAATTTGAATTTCCCTGCCGAAGCTTTTTTCAAAGAGTGGACGCATAGGTCTGTCGATGAGGCGGGACACGAGAATTTCCTTATCCTTGGGTCTACTCTCTCGTTTGATGAATCCGCCCGGTATTTTGCCTGCCGCGTAGTATTTTTCGTTATAATCAACCGTGACTGGCACATAGTCCAGTCCTTCGACCGCATCCTCTGAACAGCAAACCGTGGAAATAACCACGGAGCCTTCATATTGAGCAAAAACAGCCCCATTAGCCTGTTTTGCAATTCTGCCTGTCTCAAGTGAGAGTTCTTTTCCGGCGAGTTGCATTGTTATTTTCTGCATTTTCTTCCTTAAATAAATAATAAATATTGAGAATAGGGATAAAAAGGTTAATAATGAATATGTAGTTCAAAAGATATTCAATAAGACAGGACAAAAGCGATAATATTCACTATTCTTTACTTTCTATTTTCTCAAACTCAAATCTTTCAAAATCTTGCGATATATCTCGATATTCGTGCGCTGGATATACTTGAGAAGCCGCCGTCTCTTGCTTACAAGGATAATCATGGAGCGCGCAGACGCCTTATCCTTCTTGAATAGCTTGCGGTGTTCCGTCAATCTGTTGATTTTGCCTGTTAGTATCGCAACCTGCACTTCCGTATCGCCAGTATCTTTCTCATTTTTACCGTACTTTGTGATTATGGAAGTTACTTCTTCTTTAGAAATCATAGTTTCTCCTTAATTCTTTAAATTCCCTGCCAAGGGCAGCGGAGACAAACACGAAATCACCTCGTTCTATTGCCTCGCGTATCATGCTGGAACTGATAGGTCTTTCACCAAGCAGAAGCGGCGGCACAATATTGATTTCCACGCCACGCTCTGCGGTGATTCGCCGAATGGCTTCCACACTCGTGTCCCGATGGTATCCACATCGGAAATTTTCTCCAACCGCCAAAAATGACAACCCTCTGTTAAGCAGAGTCTCTATAAAGACTTGTCCTTCCATTCTACTGAAATTTTCGGAAAAGTCAATGAGTATAGTGCGAGTTATTCCCATTTTTTCAAAAATATCCAATTTTTCTTCAAGGCTGGTGATATTTTTCCCGCCTTGACGCGCCAGCGCCCGCTTGGGATTCTGTCGAAACGTGATAACTGTGGGCTTCTTTCTCTGTCTTACTACTCGTTCAATCAGTGCCTGATGACCCCGATGAACTCCGTCAAATACGCCTATGGTAGCGGCAAAAGGTTTTTTCTCTTCATTTGTTATAAAATCATCCCAATTCAATGTTTCCATTTATGTTATGTATTTTACTGAAATTGTTATAAAAGGTCAATCGGCTGGGTCGCCTTGGAATTCGCGCGCTCCTGTAGTTGTGTCCCATCCCACGATTCGTCCATTTTTCATAAGCGCGAGTCTGTCGCCTAGAATACGGGCTTCTTCTAAGTCATGGGTAACGAACACGCAAGGGGCTTTGCCGCGTATATGTCTAAATTCCCGCCAAAGTTCCTCTTTGAGTGTATGGTCGAGGCTAGAAAAAGGCTCGTCCATGAGGAGGACTCGCGGAGGGGAGGCGAGGCTGCGGGCAATGGCGACTCGCTGGCGTTCACCGCCCGAAAGGGTCTGTATTTTCCTCTTGGCAAAGGAACGTTGTAGGTGAACCATGTCGAGCATATCTCTGACGGTTTTTTGCCGCTCTTTTTTAGGGATTCCCTTGATAAAGAGGCTGTAGCCTATGTTTTTCTCAACGTCCATGTTAGGAAACAGCGCCAAGTCCTGAAAAACAAAAGCGATATTGCGTTTCCATGCGGGCGTTTGGATAATGTTCTGTCCATTGATGAGGATTTCACCAGATTCAGGCGAAACGAGTCCGGCTATGATGTTCAACGTGGTAGTCTTTCCACAGCCTGATGGTCCCAGAAGGACAAGGGTTTCCTCGTCGTTGACAGAAAAATCAACCGCTAAAGAGAAATTGTCGTTTTTTCTTGTTATTTGTTTAACCTCGATCATGACACCCTTCACACCCTTCGCACCCTTCGGGTGTTTACCAACTTCACATGGGGCGTTATAAGAAAAGGGTCCCCGCTGTCCCCGTCTTGACGGAACCACGCTTGCAGGCAAGCGGGGTTCCTCCGCGTTGTATTACACGGAGGGGTCAGACACCCGAAGGGTGCGCTTGTAAACAAGCGGAACCTTCTCGTTGTCCGCACGCCGCTGACCCCGACAGTTAATATAACATTCAAAGGCTGTTTCGTCTACACCCGAAGGGTGTTTAAATACTTCACAAAGGGTGTTGTTTGAAAAGTGGTACCGCTTACCCCGTCTTGACGGAACCACGCTTGCAGGCAAGCGGGGTTCCTCCGCGTTATTAGGAAGGGTGCGCCGCCGCAAGGCAGGCGCCATAAGTATTAGGAGAGGGGGGCGCGGTTTTCCCCAACGGAGGACGGCAAACAAGCGCCCTTGTGGTGCGCCCCCCTGTCTCCAGCCCGCAGAGCGGGCTTCCGCCACCCCCCAAACCCGTCCTAGGCTACTTTCCCGCATGGGCTTCGGTGTCTGGCACCGCAACGTCCCACTAAACTTGCCCCGCCACCAACGGCGCTAACGGCGGATCGGCAAAAATGTCAGACGCCGCATCGTCTACTAAACTAGTTAGCCGGTGTAGTCGGTGGTATAAACTGCCAAACACCCACTCCGCCGCTCGTTCCACGAGCCCAGCCTTCACCGGATTCTCCGCGATGTACTCCCGCACCCGCAGGAAGTCCGTTATCCCGCTGATTATCCGGGAATAGAACCGTTCCCCCCATACGTGCCCCGTCCGCCCATTGGCTTTGTTCCACGCCTTGGCGAAATTACACTTTATCCACTGCATTATTTGCGATAAGTTCCCGTCTTTGCCCGGTTTTATCGACAAATGGACATGATTTCCCATGATACAGAAGTCCAATAGCTGGAAATTGAACTTCAGCTTCGCCTTTTTGATGAAAAAAAGTAAGAGCTTCTTGAATCGGGGATCAAGAAGAATCATGT